>CAKUGW010000004.1 GCA_934654805.1 uncultured Kiritimatiellota bacterium | reverse complement strand
CGGATGTTTGACGCGAGCGAGTTCATGAAGACGCTCAAGCAGCATTGCACGATGTCGTTCAATGGCCGACATGGCCATGTGGGGACGATGTGGGAGTCTCGCTTCCTCGCGCGCGTCTGCGAGCCGGAGGAGATCGGCGTTCTCCTGAAGTGGAGCGGTTACGTTGACGCCAATCCCGTCAAGGCAGGTCAGGCCGCATGGCCAGACGGCTATCGGTGGTGCAGTTTCGCGGCGGCCTGCGCGGGCGACCCCCGTACCGTCGCCGGCTATGACTTCATTTTCTGCGCAAGGGGGCGGGGATGGGAGGAACTGCGCCCTTTGGAGGAGACGTCCGTGCGCACGGCGTTGGCGGAGATCGAGCGGCGCAGGGAGGAATCCGCGTCGCTGGCCGCAGGCCTTTCGGTCGATGCCCGCAAGCGAGACCTCGTTGTCGAGCGGCGTGTGCGCCGTTTCGAGGCAGAACTGCCGGGCCATGTGCCCCATCTTGTCGCACGTGGCAGCGACAAGGTCGCTTTCGACCTGCTTCGGCTGCTGGCGGAAGGCGAAATGCGTCCGGGGGTGCTTCGTGAACGTCTGGGCATCGCCTCGCGGGCATATTTCACGCTACGGTACCTTTCGCCCCTGCTCGCGGCCGGATATGTCGAGATGACCGATGCCGCGCATCCGCGCTCGTCATTGCAGGCCTACCGCCTAACGGCCCTGGGCAGGAAGGCCGTTGGGGAGGGGTGACTGTATCACTCTGACTGTATCACTCGGGTCTGACCCTTGGGGGACGGCCCCTGCTCGCGGCCGGATATGTCGAGATGACCGATGCCGCGCATCCGCGCTCGTCATTGCAGGCCTACCGCCTAACGGCCCTGGGCAGGAAGGCCGTTGGGGAGGGGTGACTGTATCACTCTGACTGTATCACTCGGGTCTGACCCTTGGGGGACGGTCTTTTATATTTCGATTCATTCCTTGCCGTGGCATGTATACGCTTTATTGGCGCATACCCCGCTTGCAGCACTTATGCCTCTCACGACTATACGACTGCAAGCGGGGGTGCATTTGCACTCCTGCCCGGGATTCGCCGTAATGATGCGTGAGAGGCAATCGTGGACGAATCCGAAACGTTTGTTGTGACGAATTATAGCACACGGCAAATGGAGTAATGATCTCACAGGAGTAAAAACTTGACTGTACAAGTTGCTGTCACGAAAAATATATTCGGTATAATGATAAATACCTGGGGGTAGGTCATGAAGAACGCGAAATACAAAGAGATATTCGAAGTCTTGCAGCAAGAGGTCTGCGATGGGAAATACGGCGTTCACCGTCCGTTTCCGAGTGAGGCGCAACTTGTACGGCGTTTTCAGGTTTCACGGTTTACGGCGGTAAAGGCCGTGAGCAAGCTGGAAAAGGAGGGACTGATTGTACGGCGTAAGGGCAAGGGGTCGTTTCCGACGCGCTTCGCCCGTACCGCCTACGGGCCGATTGGACTCATCATGCCGGGGCTTGCCTATGGAGAGATATACGCGCCGATTTGCGGGGAAATCACGCGCCTTTGCCAGCAGAAGGGCCGCACTGTCCTCTTGGGTAATACGACGGCGGAAGTCCCAAAGGCACGGGCGGAAGCGGCCAAGAAACTGGCGGTGGATTTTGTGCAACAGCATGTCGCCGGCGTCATCATGCATCCGATTGAGTATCTGCGTGATTCGACCGGCGTCAATCGTGAGATTGTGACGATTCTTGAACAGGCTGGTGTTCCTGTTGTTCTCTTGGATTACGACATTGAGCCGTCGCCGAAGCGCAGCAAGTATGACTTGGTCGGTATTGATAATTTCGCGGCCGGGCGACGAATGGGCGAACATCTTGTCTCCGTCGGAGTCGAGCGCGTCCTATTTGTCAAGCGGAAGAACTGTGCGCCGACCGTCGAAGCTCGCATGATGGGCCTGGCGGCGGCGATGATTTCCGCAGGAAAGCCGTGGTCGTCCGACTGCGTCATGGAGGCCGAGCCGACGGCATCGGGATCGGTTGTACGGTATTTGCGTGGAGCAAATGCGCCCGACGCCGTCGTGTGCGGTTACGATGTGCATGCCGCGAGCGTGCTGAAGGCGATTGAAAAGGGTCTGAAAAGGGGAACGGTGCCGGCAAAGATCAAATTGGCGGGTTTTGACGATGTTCGTTGCGCGTCCGTCATGTCCCCGTCGCTGACCACTGTTCATCAGCCCTGCAAAGAGCTGGCGCGTGTTGCCGTTGAATTGCTCTATCGGCGTATGGAGTTCTCGGACAGTCCCGTTTGCACGGCAATGTTGGATGCTCCGTTGGTTATCCGCGAATCGACGATGGGAGAAACGAAATGAGTCCTGCTGCAATCGCGATGTTCGTCCTTTACGGACTTTTGGCGCTCGTCACGCACCTGTCCGCGCCGATCGGCGCCGTGTGGAAGGTCCAGCCGGGCATAGACGGCTCCAACCTCCTCGGGATGGCGGGGAACTTGATGACCTTTGCGGCCTACCTCTTCATGGGAATTCCCGCGGGACGTCTCCTCTCGACCATCGGTTACAAGAAGACCGCGCTCTCCGCCCTCGTGATTGGTGTGGCCGGAACGGTTGTGCAGATCGCGTCCAGCCGGTTGGGGCTTTCGGTTCTGCCGAGTTTTGTCGTCTATCTGTTCGGCACGTTCGTCTGCGGGTTCTCGTGCTGCATGCTGAACATCGTCATCAATCCGATGCTCAATACGCTCGGCGGTGGCGGACGGAAGGGGAACCAGCTCATTTGCTTCGGCGGCGGTGTCAATTCCATCGTCTCGACGCTTGCCCCGGTTGTCGTGATGCTCCTGATCGGCACGATTTCGGCGAAGACGTCCCTGCGGGATGTCGAAGTGCTTCTTTGGTGGGTGCTGGGAATTTTTGCTGCGGCGTTCTTCGCATTGCTCGCATTCCGCTTGCCCGAACCGGCGGCCGAGCGCGAACAGTCCGCCGCGCATGTGGGGATTTTCTCGCCGCTGAAGTTCCGTCATGCGGCGCTCGGTGTTATCGGTATCTTCTTCTATATCGGCATCGAAATCGGCGTTCCGGGCATTCTCAATCTGTGGATGCTCGATCCGCGCGGATCGTTCGAGACGACGACACCAGCGGTCGCCGGCAGCGTGACGGGAATGTTCTTCTTCCTGATGCTGGTCGGACGTTTCGCCGGATCGTGGATCGGCGGCAAGTTCTCCAGCCGTGCGATTCTCGCCTTCTGTGGCGCGGCGGCGCTGACCTTTACGGTCGTCGGCGTCTTCGCGATGGGGTTAGTCGTGCCGATGGCGGTCTTCACGTGTCCGGGCTTTGAGATCGTCCACGTGCCGCTCGGGTGTTGTCTGCTCGCCTTTGTCGGACTGTTCGCGTCCGTCTCTTGGGCGGCGACTTACAATCTGACCGTCGAAGGACTGGGCGAATACACCGAGGCCGCCTCCGGTCTGGTGATGACGGTCTTGGTTGGCGGCGGACTCTTGCCGCTGGCGCAGGGCTTGCTCGCGGATAGTCTCGGCTATGCGATTTCCTATGTGATACCGGCGTTTGGTGCGGCGTACCTGCTTGTCTATGCGCTGTTTTTTTCAAGGAGTACGAAATGAACGAAAACATTCTGCGATTTGTCGGCAATTCGTCGCAGCTCTGCTCGGCTGTCCGCAGTCAGGTCATAGAGGGCCGTGCCGCCGGAACGCGGCTGATTCACGTTTCAAACGGATGTCTCAGCTTTGTTCTGGACGAAACCCATGCGCTCGACATCGTCCAGTTGTGGCACGAGGGCGTGAATGTTTCTTTCGTCTCGCGAAATGGGCTCTTCACGGGCGAGGGCGATTTCGCGCAGCGTTTTCCGGCTGGGATGCTTTACACCTGCGGACTGGATGCAACGGGCGTCGTCGAGGGGCATCCCGTCCACGGACGCTTTCATTCGCTTCCCGCCGAGATCCGCGAACTGCGCGCGGACGAGTCGGGCGTCAAGATCGTGGCGACGATTCGCGTCACGGCGCTTTTCGGCTCGAATCTCGTCATGACGCGCACCGTCGAGACGGCGGCGGGATCGGGTGTGTTGACAGTGACGGACGAACTCGTCAACAAGGCCTTTGTCGCGACCGAGTACGCGATGCTGTATCATGTCAACGTCGGCTATCCGTTTGCGGACGCCGGATCGCGCATTGAGGCAGACATTGCCGAAACCGTGCCACGGACACCGTGGTCGCGTGAGCATCAGGCGACGATGCTCGAGGTGGAGCCGCCAGCCGACGGGATGAACGAGTTCTGCTACTTCCACACGCTGCGCCGTCCGGAGGTGTCGCTTGTCAATCCGCGCCTCGGCCGCAAGCTGACGCTCAGCTGGAGCGGCGAGACGTTGCCGAAGTTCGTCGAATGGAAATCCCGCGCATCAGGTGACTTCGCAATCGGGCTTGAACCCGCGACCTGTTGGCTCGACGAGCATTTTGCGCGAAAGCCGCTTGCGTCAGGAGAGCGCGTTGTCAACAAGTTGACGCTTGCTTTACAAGAAGCCGCTTTTTGTGTCCCCTCAAAAAACTTGACTGTACAAGTCGTGCCAAGAGGATGAATCCGTGATATAATACCCGCAGAATTTCCACAGTGGTGGATTCATAAGGGTTGAAAAGGGAAGAAGGGATTGAACGAATGAAGGTTCCGTCGGTCAAGGATCTGAAGACAATTACGGGCAAGGGCGTCAAGTCCGCCGCAGAGGATGCGGTCGCCAAAACGGGCGGCGTGTTGCGCCTTGCGCCGAACTGGGTGCCGCGCTCGTTCATGCAGCCCGGCAAGCGCCTCAAGCTTGCGCAGGAGGATCTTTACGCTCTTGGGCTCAACCGCGGGGGAATCGACGAGCGCTGGTTCGCCTCCACCACCGAGGCGGACAACTTCGGTCGTCAGCCCGACGAGGGCCTTTCCTACGTCGTCTTCGAGGGCAAGCGCTTCCTTTTGCGTGATGCCGTCGCCCAGCTTGGCGCGGGCATCGTCGGCAAGGCGATCTGGTCGAAGTACCACCGTTGGCCGGTCTTCTCCAAGTTCTTCGACAACATGGGGCCGATTTGCCACCACATCCACCAGACGAACAAGTTCGCGAAGCTGGTCGGTATGGACGGCAAGCCGGAGACCTACTACTTTCCGCCGCAGTACAACTTTGCGGACGACAACTTCCCCTACACGTTCTTCGGACTCAATCCCGACGTCACGAAGCGCGAGGTGAAGGAGTGCATGGCGAACTGGAACAAGGGTGACAACGGCATCCTCGACCTCTCCCGCGCCTATCGTTTGCAGATCGGGACAGGCTGGTACGTCCAGCCGGGCATCCTCCATGCGCCGGGCAGCTTCTGCACCTACGAGCCGCAGTGGGGCAGTGACGTCTTCGGCATGTACCAGTCGCTCGTCGAGGGCCGTGCGGTCGACCGTGCGCTACTCGTCAAGGACATGCCGAAGTCGAAGTGGAACGATCTCGATTTCATCGTCGACACGATCGACTGGAAGGCGAACACCGATCCCGATTTCCATAAGCACCACTTCCTTGCGCCGAAGCTTTGCAGCGGGTCGGAGAAGAAGGGTTACTTCGACTACTGGACGAACTACGGCCGCACGGATGGCTTCCAGGCCGTGACCGCGAAGCGCCTCACGGTTCTTCCGGGCGAGAAGGTGACGATCAAGGACAATGGCGCGTACGGCCTCATCTGCGTGCAGGGCATGGGCAAGATCGCCGGACAGCTCATGTACTCCCCGTCGCTCATCCACTTCACCGACCTCACCTGCGACGAGTACTTCGTCACCGAGGACGCGGCGAAGAAGGGCGTTGTCTTCGAGAACGACTCCCCGACGGAAGTCCTCGAAGTTCTCCGCTACTTCGGTCCCGAAGTGAACCCCGACGCCCCGGAACTGCCGCAGTAAAAGCCAATGATTCAGATTGCCAGACCTTTGGCCGCCGCTCTCTGCGCTCTTGCGGGCACGGCGTTCGCTGACGACACGCTCGCACCGGCGGACAACGCCGCGTTCACGGACGAGTTCAAGGGGCGGTCGGCGGTCGCGGGGAACGTGCCGACTGCGCCTGCGAAGTATCGGCGCCCGGCGGGCTGGAAGCCGACGCCGCCGTGTCCGAAGACGCTGCCGGAGATCGCCCGCGACCATTCCGCCGCGACGCTGGCGCGCGCACGGGCGCAGATGGAAAAGGTGAACGCCGTCAACCGCGCCGGCAAGTATGCCGCGACCGGCGCCGGCATGGACCGCCATGCGTGCCCCGACTGGTTCGTCGACGCCAAGCTCGGCATGTTCGTCGACTGGGGGCTCTATTCGATCGCGGCCTATTCGCCCTATGTGAAGGGCGCGCGGCTCTATCCCGACTGGTACGAGTACAAGTGCCGTCCCGAATACACGATGGCCGACAGCGCGGCCGCCTACCACCGCAAGAACTGGGGCGCGGATTTCCAGCCCGACCACTTCATCGGGCTCTTCCGGGGCACACGCTTCGACGCGGCGAAGATGATGAAGGTCTTCCGGCAGTGCGGGGCGAAGTACGTCGTGCCGTTCCTCAAGCACCACTCCGGCTTCTGCGAGTGGGACTGCTCCTACACGTTCCGCGACACGGTGGACGGGCCCGCGAAACGCGACTTCGCCCGCGAGATGGCCGACGCGGCGCGGGCCGAGGGCCTCAAGTTCGGCATCTACACGTCGCAGGCGGACGAGTGGGAGTATCCGATCCTCCAGGACGACGGCTCGATCAAGATGCGCCTCTGGGGCGGGCGGCTGGTCGACTACACGCCGACGATGGAGGGCAAGGCGTCCGGGAAGATCGCCGTCCGCGACTTCGTCACCGACTACATCGTGCCGCAGACGACGGAGTTCATCGACAAGTACGACCCCGACCTTCTCTGGTACGACGCCGACTGGTCGTCGCGGGCGACGGAGAACGGCTCGTATGACATCACCGCCTACTTCTACAACCGGGCGGAAGGGCGCAAGGAGGTCTGCTGCAACGACCGCTACGGCCGACTCGACCCGGCCGAGGAGGCCGCGTTCCGGCGCAAGGGGATCAAGCTCATCGGATGCCGGACGGTGCGCGGCGACTTCTTCACGGACGAGTGGGGCGACACGGCGGAGCACATCGACCCGGCGGCGTGGCATCCGTGGGAGTCGTGTTCCGGCATCTCGAAAGCCTATGGCAACCACTGGATGGAAGAGCAGGATCCGTCGATGGTGATGACCGACCGGGAGTTCATCTGCCACTTCACGTCCATCGTCGCGCGCGGCGGCAACCTGCTGCTGCTCGTGAACCTCGACGGGCAGGGCGCGATTCCGAAGGTGCAGGAGGATCGTCTGCTGTCGATCGGCCGCTGGCTCGCGGCGAATGGCGAGGCGATCTACGCGACGCGCATCATCGCGCCGTACTCGACGGCGGCGGTGGACTACACGCGCGCGAAGGACGGCGCGACCGTCTACGCGATCATCAAGGAGCCGGCGGCGGAAGTCACGCTCGCGTGCGAAATCCCGTCGGGCGCGCGCGTAACGGCCCTCGGCGAGACGGAGGCCTTGCCTGCCCGCCGCGACGGAACGACGACGATCGTGCGCCTCCCGCCGCGCCTCGCGAACGCGACGTTGCCGTTCGTGCTGAAGATCTCGGCGGCTGAATGACGTATCTGAATGACAAAAAAACTGGAGGTGGAAATATGTTCTTGTTTCATGCAAAGGAGTCTCTTTCGGAAACGGCACGTGCGGGAACTCCGCACAGGCAACGCGATGCAGAGAGAAGCCGAATCCTGCCGGGGGCTGTTTCACTTTTCTGCGTGGCCATGTCGAGCGTGTCGATTTGCGCGGCCAGGCCGCAGGTCACGTCCGTCTCCCTGACGCATCGTGAAGGCGGACGGACCGTGAAGATTGGTTACGAAATTTCGGATGAGGCCATCGTAAGCGTGGATATCCGCACGAACGGCGTTTCGATTGGGGCCAGCCATTATGCGGGAGGCCTTTCGGGAGATGTCTGCCGCTTGGTGCCGGCGGGGCGTCACACGATTCGCTGGGATTCGCGGGCAACATGGCCAGGGCAGGAGATTCCCGAGGCCTGCCTTACGGCTGTTGTCACGGCGTGGCCTCTTGACTATCCGCCCGACTACGTGGTTTTGGATCTGTCAGGCAGAAGCGAAGCCGCCCGCTACTATGTGACGGCGGATGAGGTTCCTGGAGGAGTCACGAACAGGTTGTACAAGACGACGAAACTCCTCATGAGAAAGATTCACGCGGCGAATCGGACGTTTCGCATGGGGCGTGCCGGCGGTGACGCAGGAGCGGGAGAAAACGACTCTGCGCATCGCGTGACGCTCACGAATGACTTCTATCTCGGAGTCTATCCGATTACGCAGGCGCAGCATAGACTTGTCGGGGGGACTGTTCCGTCAGATTGCCCGACCTGCGCGCCAGGCGAGGACCCCGACCTCTGCCCTGTTGGCGGTTGCAGCTTCGCTGACTTGCGCGGCTATGTGAACGACAACTTGAAACGCAACAGCGGCCATGTGGGCGCCAATTCGGTCATCAAGAAGTTTATGGTTGCCACAGGATGCCCCGTTCTCGACTTCCCGTCCGAAGCGGAATGGGAGTTCGCGTGCCGCGCTGGCGCGACGGAAGCCCTTTATGACGGAACTTGGGTCGATGCCGATGCCGCGGGCGTGAGCGCGACGCTTGCTCGCCTTGCCTGGTATGTGAAGAACTCCAACGGTTCGCTTCACGAGGTTGGGCGCAAGGAGCCGAACGCATGGGGGCTTTATGACATGCTGGGAGGCGTTGCCGAGTGCGTGATGGACTGGTGGAAAGCCGATTTGAGACAAATTGCGTCCGTTTCGCCTTTTGTTCCGGCGGCAGTCGCCGATTCCGGGCAGGTCGCGTTTCGCGGCGGTTCGTTCTTGAGCGAGGCGTCAGATTGCACAGCCTCTCGTCGGGGGCTCTTCATGGCTACCTGGCAGACGCACCAGAAGGAGGTCGGCTATCGTCTCGCGCGACCGATTGACAACGTGAATTTCAATTAAGGAGGGGGCATCATGAGAAAACTAATGGTCCTGTCGCTTGTTGCCGGTTCAGCAATTGCGGCTCCGGGCGCGCTGCCGACCGTGACGAATGTCGAAATCTCACAGGCCGCAGGCTGCCGATTCGCGAAAATCTCCTACTCCTTGTCAGAGGGCGATAATGCCATCGCCACGCTTGACATTCTCCGAAATGGCGTCTCCATCGGGGGTGAGACGTTCAATGATGCGTTGTGTGGCCCGGTTAACTGCGAAGTGCAGGGCGGAAAGACTTATGCGCTCACGTGGGACACCTACTCGTCATGGCCGAATGTCGTGACGGTCACGGCCGAAGTGACGGTTCGCGTGACGCTCTGGCCGCTCTCCGCGCCGCCAGCCTATGAGGTACTGGATCTCTTAGGAGTCGATGAGACGCGCTATTACGCCAAGGCCGAGGACGTTCCTGGAGGTGTCGGCTCCTCTCGTTACAAGCGAAGCGAACGGCTTCTTATGCGGCGTATCCCGGCGAAAGGGCGAACCTTTTTCATGGGGTCGCCGAACCATGAGTTCGGAAGGGCGAAGGAGGACGAGTACGGGCATCTCGTGTCCTTCACGAACGACTGGTTCATCGGTGTCTATCCCGTCACGCAGGGACAGTACCGCCATCTGATGAATACGCTTCCGCCCGCGTGCGCATTCGTCTCCGAAGGCGATTCCCCGTTGCGTCCTGTCACGGGGCTGACCTATGCGTCGCTCTGCGGAGGGGTCAATGACAATACCAAGAGGAACTATGTTCGTGGCGCTGCTGGAATCTTGGGTTTGGCAAAGGCCGCGACAGGCATTCCGCAGCTCGACCTCCCGACCGATGCGCAATGGGAGTGTTCCTGCCGCGCGGGCACAGGCACCTCGTTCAACAACGGAACGACATCCTCCTTGGACGAGATAGCCTGGCATTCAGGGAATGCAGGGGGCGAAACGCATCCTGTCGGACTCAAGAAGCCGAATGCCTTTGGCCTTTATGACATGCAGGGAAATGTCTGCGAGATGGTCTTCGACGGATACAAGAAGAATCTTGGGCGTGCGTGTGTGGTGGATCCTTTTGTCTCGTTCAGCGAGGGGTTGGGCACGTTCCGCCGCGGCGGCTCATTCGCGTCGGACGCGAGCGATTGCAGAAGCGCGCGTCGAGGGGCTCGCGTGACGGAGTGGCATAAGTTGCCGGACATTCCGCAGGACGACTGCGGTTTCCGGTTTGCGCAAATCATCTATTGAGAGGAATCCTGTCATGAACAAGCCTTTTGGTGTTCTTTTGCTTGGAGCCTTGGCGGCGACGGATCTGTCCGCCGTGCCGGCGCTGTCCGACGTCACGCTTGAGGTCGATGGCTTGCCGGAGACGCTTCGCGTGGCCTACGTCCTGTCGGACGAGCCGGCGATTGTCACGGCGAGATTCAAGGTTGATGGCGAGTACCTGCCGGACGCGGCGTTTTCGGACGACCTCCTTGGCGATGTCAACATGGAACTTGCGCCGGGCAACCATGCCTTTCGATGGTGCTTCCGCGAAACCTTGCCTTCCGGACAATATGATGCGAGTCGCCTATCTGTCGAGGTGAAGGCCTGGCCCTTGTCGGCCCCTCCCGCTTATATGGTGCGCCATTTCGGGCAGGATTCGACGACCGTGAGCGTCGGCGCCGTTCGCTATTACGAGACGCCAGACTCCCTGCCAGGGACGGGTGGCGTCACGAATGACCTGTACAAGACGGCCTACATCGTCTTCCGCTATGTTGACGCCGGAGGCAAGAGTTTTCAGATGGGGACGGACTACGGCGAACCTGCGCGACACGGAAACGAGGACCCTCATGAGGTAAACTTGACCAAGGATTTCTGGCTGGGGGTTTTCCCGCTCACGCAGGCCCAGTGGGCTAACGGCGTGGACGGCGCGCGGAAGGGTTCGTTCAAGGACGCCGATCAGGCCGACTTGATGCCTGTGACAAAAGTGAGCTACTATGCGCTCGGTCAGTTCGGGCCCTATAACGACTGGCCACGGACGTATGCCTCTGGCTTTGACATGGACAAGTTCCGAAAGTCAATCGGATGCGGCACGGTGACAGTTCCGAGCGAAGCGCAGTGGGAGTATGCCTGCCGCGCAGGAACGTCGGGTCTGCGCTATGCGGACAATGTGGACGAGATCGCCTGGCATGACGGCAATTCGGACGGGCATCCTCATCCGGTTGGCCTGAAGCAACCGAATGCGTGGGGCTTCTATGACATGCTCGGAAATGTCTTTGAGATGACCCATGACTGGTTTCGGGAGTTCCTTGGCACGGACGAGGTGACAGACCCGGACTGCGCGGAAGACGGCAAGGGAGCTACCTACGTGCGCTCGAACCTGGCCACTTGTGTGCGCGGCGGATCCTATTGCCATTCGGCCTCCTATAGCCGAAGCGCGGCACGCTATGGTGCGGTAGGCGAGGAATCGAAGACGACTGAGTGGAACAAGTCACAAGATTGGCTTGGCCTTCGCCTGATGATTCCAGTGGACACGGTACGCGGCCTCGTAACGCCGATAGTGTCGACGGCCCCCCTCTCGGGCCAGGCGCTTTTGGTCTGGACGTCTCGCTCGAAAGAGACAGAACCGACCGCAGTGGAACTGACCCCTTGTCGGACGATGGCGTCGGAAGTCGTACCCTTCTCAAATGTCAGAAATCCGCTTGTCCTAATCTTGAAGTAGAATGGAGACGCACGTGAATAGACGGTCAATCTTTGCGGCGGCACTAACCGCATGGGTCTTGTCCCTTGTCGGAACGGGCTTGGCGGACAGCCGCCTGAACGTGCGCGACTTTGGCGCAAGGGGGGATGGGGCGACAGACGACTTCCCTGCGATCCAGCGAGCGCTTGACAAGGCATTTACCTACTTGAAGCGCGATCGTTCCCGTTTTGGCAACGATCAGGACGAAGGAGGTGCGCCAGAAGTGTTTCTGCCGAGGGGAACCTATCGAATCTCGCGCACGCTTCTTGGCCATGATGTCGTAACGCTTGTCGGAGAGCCGGGTTCAGTCATCGAGGTCGCATCAGACGGGATTTTGGCGCTTTACCTTGAGCAGGGCTTTCGATGCACCGTGCGCGGCATTCACTTTCGCGGAGGAGAGACGCACATTTGCTTTTGGACGGCCAATCGCGATTCGGCGTCAATCACCGTCGAGGACTGTCAGTTCGAAGGGTGTGCGCGAGAGGCCGTGTGGACGGAGGCATGGTCGCAGGCTTCGCTGAAGACCGTAAAGGACGTTGAGGTTCAGCAGAACGCACGAAAGGATGTTGGTCCCTATGACGTGACGCGCGACGCCGAAGGGTTGCCGGTCCTCACGCGCGCCGTGCACACGAACAGCGGACACAATTCGACCCGCTTCGCTTTCCGACGCTGTGAATTCCGCAATTGCGGGGCGGCCTTTCGCGGCAGTTGCGACGGGAAGTTCTTCTCGCACCTCAGGTTCCGCTCGACGCGGCCTCAGGTCCAGCCCGTCTTTGAAGGAGGAGGTGACAACACTTGGCATGATGTCCGAATCGAGGCGACAATCTCCAAAGACTGGAGAGGGGCCTATATCGACGCGGGCGGGGCCGCACAGCTGTCGTTGACGCGTGTGCATGCCGAATCCCTGACGGAGCATGGCGCCCCGCTCGTCACTTGCCGAATCCGTCCGGCGGCAGAGGACATCTGGGGCATTGCGCGCACGTATCGCTTTCGCGCATGTTGCGCGGATGCGGCAAAGTCGCCGACGCGGGCCTTTATCGTCTTTGAGCGCACGCCGCCCGCCGTTCTGTCGGTGATGGACTGTCGGGAGGCCAGAGGGCACGGAGTCGACCTCTTCAGGTTCGACGAGCCGATTGAGGACGAGTCGGATCTCGAGCGTGCCATTTGCGGCGGCGAGAAGATTTCGCTGACATTCAGCCATCGCTGGACGATTGCCGACAATGGCAAGGAAATGTCAGTCAACGTGCCCCCCGTGCTGGAACGGTGCCTTGAACAGCCGTTGCCGGAGCGGCTTTCTTCTCTGTTCCCCGAGCTCGATTTGCCATTCGCGGAGCCGCCGGCGGCCCCGCACGATGTCATCAATGTCGCAGACTTCGGCTTGACTCTGGAATCGTCGGATGCGGACGGTCCGGCTTCTCTCCAGAGAGCCTTGGACGCGGCGACAGGCAAGACGAACCCGGTGGTGCGGTTGCCAGGACGAACCATTTCCCTCTTGTCTCCGCTTGTCTTGCCGCGCAAGGTTCGGCTGGTCGGAGAGGGACGAACGGTTATTCGCGCTGCGGACAGGAGAACCGACTTGCTTCATGTGGCCGAGGGCGACGGCCCGCTTGACATTGCGTTAGACGGAGTCTCCTTCGCCAGGGGCAATATCGCTTTGGCCGCGAAAGGGCGGGGGCGCATTCTCCTCAGGAACGGCACTTTCTCTTGGAATCGCGGCATCCGCATTGCGTCCGAGGGCGGACCGCTTGCGCTGGAAGGCGTAGACCTCACGCAGACGTTCGGTTGGCGGTTTGTCGATGCCCGTCGTGCGGATGTCCGTCTTGTCGATTGCTGGATTGAACCGATCTTCAGCCACAACGAATCGCACCCCCTGATGATTTGCGGCGGAACGCTTCTGTGCGAGCAAATTCTGGGTGTGCCCATCCTGGGCGACAATCCCTTTCGTCATGAGCGAATCAAGTCCCTGAAGCCCGGAGAGGACTGCTATTGGATTCTCAATGACGCAGGCACGGTGCGCATTCGCTCCTTTCGTTTTGGTGGAGAGTTCGGCGGCATCCCTGTCCTCGACCAGCGGAAGGGCGGCAAGACGCTTGTCGAAGGAGGGTTTGAGTCTTGGGGCAATCCAAGTGGCAGTCGCATGGCCTTCAACAATGCCGATCCTGCTGGGATGCTGTTGGTCGATGGGCTTAGTTTCCTGGGCGTCGGCAGGGAAGGTTACGCCGCGTTCGGGGGTGTACGCCCGCGGGTTTTTGAAGTTCGCGGCTGTCGTTCGCAAGGCGACGCCTTTTTGACCGCTCTGCATCACGATGTTCTGCCGTGTTCGCCGAAGAACGAGAAGGCTTTGGCCGATGAGATGGACATGGTGACTTGTAAAGGGGTGGGTCAGCAAAAACTCCTTAAGCCACTTTGGCCAGACGTGAATCGTAAGCATATGCGGTCTCTCCGTAGTCAGCCGCATAGCCGCGAGTCCTCTCCGGCGCATCAGTCCTTCTGATCTTCGGTTTTCACGGATGACGCCCCGGGTTGACTTCACGGATGAATCTTTGCTATACATGCAATTAAATGTCCGGTTGATTTGAAAAAGGAAAGGTTCGTCTTGTGATTGCAAATGTTCTGTTGGCCGCAGCCCTGTTTTACAACATTGCGCCTTATTCGCCTGGGGACGAGAAGGCCTTGGCTGACGAGATGCGCGAGTATGTCGCGCGCACGGGTTATTCAAAGGTCCTTTATTGCCTGTCGTTTCATCTGGAAGGCCGGCCGGCAATAGCGAAGACACATCGTCTGATGGAAAGCTACCGTGCGCTGAAGCGGGAGTTGGACGGTTCGGAGGTCGAGCTGGGCGTCCTCCTGCAGTCGACTCTCGGGCACTGGCCGCGCGTGGACAAGGACGTCGAGCCGTGGCAGCGCACGGTCAACTTGGATGGCGAAGAGGTCCGCTTCTGTCCGGCCGATCCTCGTTTTCAGGCGTTCATGCGCGAGACGGTGAGGCTCGTGGCCGCCGAGAGTCCGTCGCTTGTCATGACGGATGACGACGTGCGCGCGTTCTCGCCCCGCCCCGAGTGCTTCTGCCCCTTGCACACGGCGGAATTCAACCGCCTGACGGGGCGGTGCGCGACGCCCGAGGAGTATCGTCTGGCGGTCGTCGGCGGGAAGGACGCGGAGGCGACCCGAGCGTTTGCGGCGATACAGGAGGGTATGGTCGTCGGGTTCGCCCGGCTTGTGCGTCGCGCAATTGACGAGGTCGATCCCTCCATCCCGACGGCCGCGTGCATGCCGGGGGCCGAGTCGTTTCGGGCGGCGCGGACGGCTTGTGCGCTCGCCGGCAAGGGCCATGTGCCGATTCTCCGTCTTTGCAACGGCCAGTACTCGGAGTTTGATCCGAGCGCCTGCGATTTGCCGCGCCTCGTCCATTGGACGCAGGAGCTGTACGCGCGGAATCATGACACGGTCGCGAATCTTCTTGACGAGGCGGACACTTTCCCTCACAACCTCTGGTCGAAGTCCGCCCGAAGCTATCATGCCAAGCTCTCGACCAGCCTCTTTGCGGGTCTCGTCGGTGCGAAGCTCTGGTACGTGAATGCGCATAAGCGTGGGCTTCCCGTTTCGCGCAAGTACACGGATGTCATGGCGGAGCATCGTGGCTGGTATGACGCGCTTGTCGAGGTGGCGCGGGAGTCTCGCGCGGAGGGCGTGCGCATACCGATGGAAATCGGCTGCGAGGGCTGGCCTCGGCGGATCTTTGGCAGTTACGGCGTCCCGTTCCTGGTCGAGGCGGACCTTTCGACGGACGGGATCTATGCGCTTTCGGGGAGCGCGCAGCTGGATCGGCTGACGGACGATGACGTTCGCCGGATCCTGTCCCATCGCGTGCTGCTGGATGGCACGGCGGCGGAGCGGCTTTCCCGGCGCGGATTTTCTTCCCTGATTGGCGTGGAGGCGAAGCGTGACGCGTCCGTCAAGTTCACGCAAGAATCGACGCCTTGGGGGTTTGACTGTGACCTCTCCGCGACGGACGACGTGCCGATCCTGAGACCGTTGCCGGGTGCGCGCGAGTTGACGACACTTGTCTTCTGCGCCTACAACGGTGCGCCCGCTGAGCGCGTGGCGCCGGGCGCGACCGTGTTCGACAATGCGTGCGGCGGGCGGGTCGTGTGCGGTTCGTGGCATGACAAGGTTTCCGGCTTCAAGATTTATTCCGAAAGCCGTCGAAACTGGATGCGGAGGCTGCTTGAGGCCTTGGACGCCGAAGCCTTGCCAGTGACGGGCGATGATGATCAACCTCTTCTTTGCCAGTGCCGGCGTGCGGCGGACGGAGCACTTCTGTTGGAGGCGGTAAATCTCTGCTATGACAGTCTGGAGGGGCTGCACCTTCGCCTTTCGCGCGTGCCAGACGCGGCGCAGGTCATGGCTCCGGACGGGACTTGGCGGCCCGTCGCCTTTACGAAGACGACAAGTCCGGGTGTCTGGCGCCTCGATGTCACGCTGGACATGATGCAAGTTGCCGTCGTTCGCCTGACGTTGGGGAAGATGGGGCGATAAGGCCGCGCGGACGCGTCGTGGACCACCACGATCCGAGTGCAAGTTCCTCCGTCGTCCGCCCACGTCTGCTCTACGACGGCGGCAAAGGGCGTTCCGACCGCCCCGGTTCAGGGGGATTTTAGATAGGTGAGGTCGGTTAATGTTTACCGGCGAAACCTCCCCCGGTTAACAAATGTGCCCTGATATGAGATACTACACTTGCCGCGCCATAAGCAGCGGCAGGGAGTGTTTCGGATGATCACGGTTCGTGAGTGCCAGCATGACGAGGTGAAGAAGTTCAGGGATCTCGAGGGAGAGTACCACTACATGGGCGAGTCCCACGGGGCGGGTGACATGATCCGCCTCATCTTCGAGGAGGACGGGAAGTGGATCGCCCTCATGACGTGGGCCGCGGCCTGCTACCGCCTGAAGCCGCGCGACCTTGAGATCGGCTGGAACCGCGCCATGTGCGCGAAGCGGCTGAAGCTGATCGCCAGCAACAGGCGCTTCACGATCCTCAACAAGAAGGGTGCTCGTCCGAACCTCGGCTCCCAGCTCCTCGGCATGGCGATACGCGAGCTTCCGGCGATCTGGAAGAGGAAGTGGGGCTATTCCCCGCTGCTCGCCGAGACGTTCTGCGACATCGAGCGCACGGCGGGAACGTGCTACCGCGCGGCGGGGTGGAAGGCGGTCGGCAAGACGCGAGGATTCTCCCGTGTCGGGCATTCCCGCGACTTCTTCATCAAGAACGACAGCCCGAAGGCCCTCTACATGAAGGGCTTCACGAAGGACGCATGGGAGACGATCGTCGCCAACAACCTCCCGGACGAGTACGACGTCGCGGCGCACTCAAAGGCGGACGGCGTCCTGCCGTGCTCGCCGGAGCAGGTCGAGAGCCTCTACTGGGAGCTCTGCCACGCGCAGGACCCGCGCAAGCGGAACAAGTCGGTCGCCATCGGCACGGTGCTGACGCTCTTCACGATGGGCGTCGCGGCGGGTGCGCACGACCTCAAGTCCGCGCACGCCTACGCCACGACGCTCACGGACGAGCAGCTCAAGGCGGTCGGGTGCGCGAGGAAGCGCGACGCGCTCGGCAATCCTGTCGAGGGGAAGTATGCCTGCCCGAGCTACAGCACGTTTCACTACGTCCTCGCGCACAAGGACAAGGCGGGGCGGCACGACTTCAACGTGGCTGACTACGCGGCGCGTCTCTCGAAGTGGATGACGGCCCAGGCGGGGAAGCTCCCGCGGCACCTTGCCGTGGACGGGAAGTTCATCCGGGAGATCGTCGGGCTCGTCTCGCTCGTCGACGCGGAGGGCGGGGACGTCGTCGCTGTCGCACCCGTCTCGAAGAAGGAGGGGCTCAAGGGGCGGTGCGAACTGCCCGTCACGCAGAACGTCCTCGCGAAGCAGGACCTCTCCGGCGCGGTCGTCAGCGCAGACGCGCTCGACACCCAGGACGACACGGCGAGGATCGTCCTCGAGCAGGGCGGCGACTACGTCCTGCAGGTCAAGGCGAACCAGAAGAGCGTCAAGAGACAGTGCGAGACGATCTCGCGCATCCGGCCTCTCGTCGGCACGTTTAAGAAAAAGAGCTGAACCGGGACCGCCGGGAGGAACGCGAGACGAAGGCGTACCTTGCGGGCGACCCCGTCGACGCGGACTTTCCCGGCGTGACGATGGCCATCCGCACGTTCCGCCAGACGTGGAAGGTCGTCTGGAATGGCAAGCGAGACAAGCACGGGCGGAAGATTTACGAGAGGATCGGCAAGCCGACGCAGGAGGTCGCCTGGCACGTCACGTCTCTTGCACCCGAAGATCTCGGATGCGAGGGCGACGCCTGCGTCGAGAAGCTCGCGGGGCACGTGCGCGCGCACTGGTGCGTCGAGGTGTACCACGGCAAGCGCGACAACGGCTACCACGAGGACAAGCTGACGCGTCGCCTCGACCTGAATATCATGTCGGCCATGATGGTCGCGCGTTCGCTCGGGATGTGGGTCTGTGCACGAAGTCCGGGGAAGTCGACCGAGGCGGTGCAGAGGGATTTGCTCAGGCATCCATCGAAGCTGATGCGAATCATGACGAAAGGCGGTCTACTATGACATAGCGTTGTCATCATCCTGCGGCCAGTCGGCTTCGGCACTGCTCCGAAAGCCCAAGCCGTCATGCTCGCGGAGCAACCCATGCGGCCTCCGCACCACTGACGAAGGGCAATCGGGGCGACGGGGAGACGGGAACGAGGGCAAGGTCCCCGCTTTCGGACTCGCGTGGTGGCAGGGCAAGCGGAAACTCGGTGAATGCGTCGACCGAAAAAGGCAAGAACCGGACGGCCATCTAAAAACTCCATGTGGAAAATTCTGACGCATGGGACTTGGGGTGGATGCCTGGGCGAAACTTTGCTATAATACCCGCTTTTTGACATTCAAGTGGAATTGAAAGGAACGTCTGAAATGGCGAAATCGATGAGCCGCCGGGGGTTTTTGGCCGGTACGGGGGCGCTCGCGGCGACGGCCGGCGTGGCGGCGGAGACGAAGGCGGCGGACGCGCCGGCGGATCCGTTCCTCGGCACGCAGGGCGCGCCGCTGACGGTCGGCTGCCCGAACCTGCAGGCGCCGGGCGAGACGACGATGGGCGTGACGTGGAAGGTCTCGGGCCTCTCCAAGGGCGTCGTCGAGTATGCGGACAACCCCGCGTTCGAGAACTCGACCTTCGTCAAGTCGGGCGGCTACGGGCTCGTGCCGATCGACGTCTCCGCGCTGGAGGTGCGGCTGGAGAACCTGAAGCCCGCGACGCGATATTGGTACCGCACGATCACGACGCCGTTCACCGACTACCAGAACATCTACGACGCGAAGCTCGGCGCGCCGGTCGTCTCGAAGGCGTACGCGTTCACGACGCTCGGCGCGGGCGCGCGGGCGCACTTCTGCATGATGTCCGACACGCACGCGCAGTGGAAGCCGTTCGAGATGATCGCGAAGAAGATCAAGGATCTCGCGCCGGCGGCGGTCGTCTGGAACGGCGACGCGACCAACACGACGCAGAAGAAGGAGACGGCCGTCGAGATCTTCCTCGATCCGCCGGTCGCGAGCCGCGACTACGCGGCGTCGATCCCCGTCCTCTTCGAGTCGGGCAACCACGACTTCCGGGGCAGCTGGATCTCGAAGAAGGAGGAGGTCATGCAGCCGCGCCATCCGGGCGAGCGGCGCGGCGACCAGTGGGACCTCAAGTGGAACTTCGCCGTGCGCCTCGGCGAGATGGCGCTCGTCGGCATGGACACGGGCGAGGACAAGCCGGACGCGCACCCGAAGTGGTTCGGGCTCGCGAACTTCGAGCCGTACCGCCGGGCGCAGGCGGCGTGGCTCGCGGAGCAGTTCGCGCGCCCCGAGATCGCGGCGGCGAAGTTCAAGGTGCTCTTCTGCCACATTCCGCTTTTCGCGGCGAAGGACCATCCGGACTACCCGCACGACGGCGTGAAGGTCGATCCGGAGGACTACGCCTACTGGTCGCGCGAATGCCACGACCTCTGGGTGCCGATTCTCGAGAAGGCGGGCGTCCAGCTCGTCGTCTGCGGGCACAAGCACCGCTTCCGCTTCGATGCGCCGACGGCCGACCGTCCGTGGGCGCAGGTGGTCGGCGGCGGGCCGGAGCTGGGCGTGACGCGCGGCAAGCCGGACGCGGGGCGTTTCCCGACGGTCGTCGAGGGGACGGTCGAGAACGGTCGTCTGCGTCTGCTCGTGCACGACGTCTTCAACGGCCGCGTCGTCCTGGACCGCGTGATCGCGTGACGTGAAGAAGCCGATTCCATACGTGAACGAAGCCGTCGCCACGCGCGACTTCAAGTACTACATCTTCGACTGGGACGACAACATCCTCCACATGCCGACGAAGATCCGGATGGAGCATCGGGAGGACGACGGCACGTGGAAGCCCGTCGAGGTCTCGACGGCGACCTTTGCGCTCGTCCGGGCCGACGTCGCGCACTACCGCGCGCCCGGCGGAAACTGGGCGGAGGCGTTCCGCAACTTCGAGGATCCGCCGTCCGACGGCGGGGGGCAGGCCCCGCCGAACCTCTTTCTCGAGGACACCGTCGCCGCGCTGGAGAAGGTCGAGCACGGCGCGAAGCCGGGGCCGAGCTACCAGGCCCTGAAGAAGACGCTGTGCGAAGGGCGGCTCTTCGCGATCGTGACGGCGCGCGGGCACTCCCCCGAGACGCTGAAGAAGGCCGTGCGCATCTTCATCCGCTACGCCCTCACCGAGGAGGACCGCACCGAGATGATGTCGAACCTGCGCGGTTACCGCCGTTGGATCGACGGCGTGGGCGACGGCGAGTTCGGCACGGACGCCGAGGAACTCGACTACTACCTCGGCATGTGCCGCTATTCGGCCGTCACCTACGCGGGGTTCCGCGCGCGGATGGCGAACGACCCGATCTACCGCGAGAAGCTGGCCGTCGCCACGACGGCGACGCGGCCGGAGCTCGCCAAGGAGTTCGCGATCCGCGACTTCGTGGAGCACGTCTTCCACATGCTGCGCCGCTCCGGGCGTCTTGACCGGTCGGTCTCTATCGGCTTCTCGGACGACGACGTCGGCAACGTGAAGACGGTCTCGAGCTTCGTCCGCCGCGAGCTCTCGAAGCGTTTCGACGGCTTCAAGTTCGTCGTCTACGACACGTCCGACCGCACACTGGCCAAGGGCCGCAAGGTCTGCGTTTCGGGCCAGCTCAACCTGCCGGGATTCTGAGCCATGCACACGTTCTTCTCTATTCTCGCTGCCGTCGTCGTCGGGACCTGGAACGGGAACTGGTTCCCGTCCGGCCGTGCCGAGCACCGTGCGCACCCCGACGTCGAGGCGGCGACGGTCTCGGCGGTCGCCAAGATGCTCGCGCGCGGGCTGGATGCGATCGACCCCGCCGGGACGAACGACGTCATCCTCTGCCTGAACGAGATCCGGGGGCCGCGCGTCGCCTCGAACCTCGTCGCGCGCATCGGGCGCACGAACCTCGTGGTCGCCTCCGTTTCGGCCTACCGCCGCCGCGACCGCTTCGACCAGCAGCAGGACGTGATCGCGACGACGCTGCCGGTCGTCGAGCGGGGCTGGGCGAAATGGAAGCCGTCCGGGAAGACCACGCCGCCGCGCGGCTACGCCTTCGCCGCGCTGCGGATCGACCCCGCGACGACGGCGGCCGTCTATGCCGTCCACCTGAAGTCGAACTACGGCGCGTCGAAGAAGCCGCAGCTCGCCGAGCTGAACCGCGCCAAGCGGACGCGCGCCGTCGAGCAGCTGCTCGCGCACGAGGATTCAGCCGGGAAGGGACGGCCCGTCCTCGTCGGGGGCGACATGAACGCCGACCGCTGGCGGCGCGAGTTCAAGGACGAGAAGATCTTCGGGCTGTTCGACGCGGCGGGATTCCTGAACCTCCTCTCGCTGCTGCCGCCGGAGGGTCGCGGGACGCATCCGTCGACACGCTACGGCGACAGCGCGCTCGACTACGTCTTCGCGCGCGGCTTCCGCCCCGCCGGCGCGCCGCGCCTCGTGCCGAGCGAGGAGCTGTCCGACCACAATGCGCTCTTCGCCGTCCTGTCCCCCGGGCCGAAACCGAATCGCGACTTGCAGGGCGATGGGCCAAAGTGATATACTACGGCCATGATCAAAGTCGAAATCTGCTGTGGGACGGCCTGCTACCTGCTGGGTGCGGCGAAGATGATGAACCTGGAGGAGCAGCTTCCGGCGGACTGCCGGGGGCGCGTCGAGATCGAGGCGAAGACCTGCCTCGACCTGTGCGAGCGCGACAGCCTCGGCGGTGCGCCTTACGTGCGCCTCAACGGTTCGGAGATCCTGTGCCAGGCGACGCCGGAGAAGGTCGTCGCGCGCGTCCGCGAACTGCTGGAAGGGGGTGCCTGACATGCTGAACGGCGCGACATTCCTCCGGCGCGAGCTGATGATCCGGCTCGTCCGCACCTTTGACGCGGGGACGCTCGAGGACGAGATCGACCAGATCGCGATCAAGCTGCGCCCCAAGGGCAGCGATCCCTCGCGCTGCTGCGTCTACCATGACCGCGCGGTCATCAAGTACCGTTTGATGGCGCTTCTCGGCGTCACGGTCGAGGAGGAGACGGACGAGGCGAAGACGCTGCGCGCGTACTGCGCCGAGCGGATTGCGCCGACGGCCGGCGCGAAGCCGGCGCGTCCCGCCGACAGCCTCGTCGCGCTCTCGCCGCTCTCCGTCTGCGGCCCGGCGTGCAGCGGCTGTCCCGACGCGAAGGTCGTCTCGACGCCGAACTGCCGGGGGTGCTTTGCGCGGCCCTGCGTCTACAACTGTCCGAAGAAGGCGATCGAGGTCTTGAACGGCCGGAGCGTCATCGATCCGGCGAAGTGCATCAAGTGCGGCAAGTGCATCACGGCGTGTCCCTACCACGCGATCGTCAAGACGACCGTGCCGTGCGAGGAGGCGTGCCCCGTCGGGGCGATCCGCAAGAACGAGCACGGCGTCGCCGAGATCGACTTCAAGCGCTGCATCTTCTGCGGCAAGTGCTTCAACGCCTGTCCGTTCAGCGCGGTCATGGAGCGCTCGCAGCTCCTCGACGTGCTTGTGGCGATGAAGCGCGGCGAGCGGCTTGTCGCGATGGTCGCGCCGTCGGCCGAGCACCAGTTCCCCGGCACGATCGAGCAGCTGCTGACGGCCTGCTCGAAGGCGGGCTTTGCGGACGTGATCGAGGTCGCGCTCGGCGCGGAGCTGACGACGCGGCACGAGACGGCGGAGTTCATCGAGCGCATGGAGAAGGATCCGAAGACGTTCATGACGACCTCGTGCTGTCCGGCCTTCGTGAACCTCGTCGCGAAGCACCTGCCGGATCTCGTCGACCACGTCTCGCTCACGCCGAGCCCGATGGTCTACACGCAGGAGATCGTGAAGGGGAAGGACCCGCTGGCGAAGACGGTCTTCATCGGCCCCTGCGTCGCCAAGCGCAGCGAGGCGCGGCGCAAGGCCGTGGACTTCGTTCTCTCGTTCGAGGAACTCGGCGCGATTCTCGCGGGCCGCAAGGTCGATGTCCTCTCCTGCACGCCGTGGCCGGTCGCGCGGCCGGCGAACCCGACGGCGCGCAACTTCGCGCGCAGCTGCGGCGTCACCGAGGCGGTGCTGGCGGAGGCGACGGCGAAGATTCCCGGCTTCAGGCTGAACGCGAAGCAGATCAACGGCATCGACCGCAAGAGCTGCGCGATGCTCAGGCTCTACGCCTCCGGCAAGCTGCCGGCGAACTTCCTGGAGGTCATGGCGTGCCCCGGCGGGTGCGTGAACGGGCCGTGCTCGCTGACGTGAGGAGAAGACGGTGGAAATGCCCGAATCGCTTACGCTGATTCTGCGCCTGCTGCTGTCGGGGCTGCTGGGCGGGCTCATCGGGGCCGAGCGCGAATACCGCGCCAAGGTCGCCGGCGTGCGGACGCATCTGCTGGTGGCGGTCGGCGCATCGCTGATGATGATCGTCTCGCGCTACGGCTTCGACGGGCAGGGCGACCCGTCGCGCGTCGCCGCCCAGATCGTGAGCGGCATCGGCTTCATCGGCGTGGGCTCGATCATCGTCCAGCGGCATGCCGTCCACGGGCTCACCACGGCGGCAGGCATCTGGGTGGCGGCGGGCATCGGCATGGCCGTCGCGGCGGGGCTTTACGCGGTGGCCGTCGCGGCGACCATCCTGTCGCTGGTCGGGCTAGAGGTGTTCGGCTGGTTCGGGCATGACCGCCGCGCGTCCGCGTCCGATGGGTCGACGCGATGCTGAAAACACCTGCGCAGCGTTTTTTGGTACAATACGCGCCGTGAATTTTCAGGTACTAAAGGAAGATGCGCGCACGGCGGCGCGGCTGGGGCGGTTGACGACCGCGCACGGGGTCGTCGAGACGCCCGTGTTCATGGACGTCGGGACGCTCGGCACCGTCAAGGCGCTGGAGCCGCGCGACCTCGTCGCGCTGAAGACGCAGGTCGTCCTCGGCAACACCTACCACCTCATGCTGCGGCCGGGGCCGGCGGTCATCGCCGCCGCCGGCGGGCTGCACAGGTTCATGCGGTGGGACGGCCCGATCCTCACGGACTCCGGCGGCTTCCAGGTCTTCTCGCTCGCGAAGATGCGCAAGTTCACCGAGGAGGGCTGCCACTTCCAGTCGCATCTCGACGGGCATGCGTTCTTTCTCGGCCCGAAGGAGTCGATGGCGATGCAGCGCACGATCGGCTCCGACATCGCGATGGTCTTCGACGAGTGCCTGCCGTACCCCTGCGACCGCGCGCGCGCCGAGGCGTCGGTCGAGCGGACGATCCGCTGGGCGCGCCGGTCGAAGGACGAGCCGCACGCCGAGGGGCAGATGGTCTTCGGCATCGTGCAGGGCGGCGTCTACGACGACATCCGCCGCCACTGCGCGGAAGAGCTCGTGAAGATCGGCTTCGACGGCTATGCGGTCGGCGGGGTCTCGGTCGGCGAGCCGGAGGCGTTCATGTACCAGGCCGTCGAGGCGAGCGTCCCGTACCTGCCGAAGGACCGTCCGCGCTACGTGATGGGCCTCGGCGTCCTGCACCAGATGGCCGAGTGCGTCGCGCGCGGCGTGGACATGTTCGACTGCGTCATCCCGACGCGCATCGCGCGGCACGGCACGGCCATCACGCGCAAGGGCAACGTCGCGATCAAGGCCGCGAAGTGGGCGTTCGACCCCGGCCCCGTCGAGGAGGGGTGCGACTGCTACTGCTGCCGCAACTTCTCGCGCAGCTACGTGCGCCACCTCCTGAACTGCGGCGAGATCCTCGGCCTTCGCCTGCTCACGATCCACAACGTCTGGCGGCTGAACGAGTTCATGCGCGAGATGCGCGAATCGCTCGCGAACGGCACGTTCGCCGACTTCCTCGCCGAGGTCAGGGCCTACAGGAACTGACGGCTTCCCGAGGGGGAGGAAGGGCGGAGGACAGAGGACGAAAGACAGAGGACAGAGGACGGACAGGCGATTTCTTCTTCATAACCCACAACCGAAAGGAAAAAACAGAAAAATGAACACAGCACTGATGATCTGCGACGCGGCGGCGGCCGCGCCCGCTCCCCAGAACGGCGGCTTTGGGATGCTCGTCCCGATGCTCCTCATCCTCGCGATCTTCTACTTCATGATGATCCGGCCCCAGCAGCGCAAGGAGAAGGAGCGCCGGAAGATGATCGAGGAACTGCGCGCGGGCGCGAAGATCGTCTTCGCGGGCGGCCTCATGGGCACGATCCAGGAGGCGACGGAGAAGACGTTCAAGGTCGAGATCTGCCCCGGCACCACGGTCGAGATCGCGCGCAGCTGCGTCTCGGGCGTCGTCCCGACGGAGGAGCCGCAGAAGAAGTAAGGGGCGATGTCGCTCAATCGCGGCAGGTACGGCCTTGAGTGGAATCCCCGACAGGACGAGCGCAAGCCGTCCGGCCTGGGCTGGGTGTTCGTTCTGGTCGGCCTGGTCGCGCTCGTCTCGTTCTCCGTGACGCTCGTGCGGCGTTACCGCGCGGCGGCGGCGCGGGACGCGGCGGAGTTCCCGCGCAATGCGGACGAGGCGGAGGCCGTCGCGCCGCCGTCCTTGCCCGTGCCGGCGGCGCGTCCGGCGGCGGACGAGCCGCCGCCCGCGATCGGGCCGGTCGTCCGCCGCGCCGTGACGGAGAAGCGTCCGGCGCGCGTCCGCAACCTCCTGCTGCGGCTGGAGGAGGCGGAGCGCCGCCGCGACGTCGAGATGGCCGTCTCGACCATCGAGCAGATCCGCGCGCTGCCCGGCTCGCCGGCGGCCGACCTGGACGACGCGCTCGCGCGTCGGCTGGGCGTCCTGAACATGAGGCGGCTCTTCGAGAGGAAAACGCCGCTCTGGGTGCGGCAGGTCGAGGTGCGGCGCGGCGACACCGCCACGCGCCTCGCGGCGGAGAACGGCTCGACGTTCGCCTCGTTCGCGCGGCTGAACGGCGGAAACGTCGAGAAGATCCGGCTCGGCGCGAAGGTCTTCGTGATGGATCATCCGCGCTTCACGCTCGTCGTCCACCGGCGGGCGCGGACGGCCGACCTGCTCCTGAAGGAGAAGTTCTTCAAGCGCTACGACCTCGCGAAGGCGCCGACGGGCAAGGCGGGCGCCTACGAGCTGCCGCGGGGGGCGCTGGCGTTCTGGCGGTCGCTCGGCGTCTCGTTCAAGGCATCCGACCAGACGGAGATCGACCTGCTGATGCCCGTCGGTTCGAGCGTCCTCATCTCGGAGATGTGAGAAGGGGAGTTTGCGCTTCGGCCATTCGGGCTTCACCCTGGCCTTGTCGCCGGACTATGGTATAATCCGCACCAGTCATCATCGGGAACGGTTGAGACGGTGACGATTCGTGAGAGAAATCTAAATGAGAATTACAGGCGGAAAGTTTGGCGGGCGGAATCTCAAGGTGCCGAAGTCGGACGCGATTCGTCCGACGCAGGATCGCGTGCGCGAGGCGCTGTTCAGCATCCTCGCGCCCGAAATCGCTGGCAGCGACTTCCTCGACCTCTTCGCGGGCTGCGGTGCGGTCGGACTGGAGGCCCTGTCGCGCGGCGCGCGGTCGGCGACCTTCGTCGAGCAGAACCGCCGGCACCTCGCCGTCCTGAACGAGAACCTGGGTGCGGTCGGACAGGATGCGGCCGTCATCGCCGCCGACTGCTACCGCTATCTCGCGACGTATGCGGGGCCGGGGTTCTCGATCGCCTTTGCCGATCCGCCGTATGCGCTCGGTGAAGAGAAGGGGTATGCGCAGGTCCTGGCGACGCTCGCCGCGCGCGGCGTCGTGCGGCCCGGCGGACACTTCGTCGCGGAGATGACGGCCGTGCAGCGCGCGGAGGAGACGCCGGGCTGGGATCTCCTGCGCGACCGAACCTACGGCAAGACGCGCCTCTGCATCTGGCGGCGTGTCTGATGCTGGAAACGAGCGAAGGGAGAGAAGACGCCTTCGGGGCCTGTCCCCACGCTTTTCGACCGTTTTGTCGTCTCTCCGTTTCTCCGCGTGGGTCATTCGATCCCCAACTGCGTTTTCAGGTCTGTTCCATGCGCCGCAGGGGAAATGAGAATTACAGGCGGAAAATTTGGCGGGCGCAATCTCAAGGCGCTGCGGGCTGCGACTTTCGCGACCTCTTCATTTATTGTGCCTGAAAACGAAGTGAAAACAGATGTGCTGTCCACGAATCTTCACGAATCGGGGAGGAAGCGTCTGCGACTCTTGCCAAGAAGCCTGCGGCGCTGAAGCCGGAGATGGCGGGCGGCGCGCGCGTCAGCATGGCCGCAAGTGGTTCGCAGAATAGACGAAGATTTTTGCGCAAAACAGACGAAATGGCTTGACGCAGATGCTCGTGGTGTGGTAAACTCTGCATCGCTTACATGGGAGAAGGGCGTGTCGATGCGGAGTTGACCGCCACTCTCCCGGCGAAATCCAAAAAGACATCAGGAAATGAACACAAACCTTGCAGTTAAGGCGTTTTTCGGAGCTGCTTTTGCCGTGGCGGTCGTGCGGCTTGTGGCCGACACGCGGGTCGTCGACACGCTCAACGGACCGTATTTCACGATCCAGGCGGCCGTGGATGCGGCAAGCGAAGGCGATACCGTCTTCATCCGAAACGGAATCCATGACGCGGGCGGTGCGCTGGACGGCTTCTCGACGCCGATGTCGAACCGCGTCTACGTCGCGAAGTCCCTCGCGCTTGTCGGCGAGTCGAAGGAAGGGGCGGTCATCAAGGGTGCGCACGCGACGGAAGAGGTTGACGACAAGGGCCTCGGGTGCGGCGCGAACGCCGTCCGCTGTCTCGGCATCAACGCGGACAACGTTGTCGTCTCGAACCTGACGCTTACGGGCGGCGCGACGCACAACACGTCGTCAGGGAATGATGAGCCCGAAAACAATGGCGGTGGCGTCTATGCGGTCAATGGCAAGAAGGGCATTGTCATCGTGGACTGCATCATCTCCAACAACGTCGCGCGACGTGCAGGCGCAGTGCGCTACGGGGCGGATGGAGCGTCCAGTCACGGCAACTGCCTTCTCGTGCGCACATGGGTGCATGGGAACAAGGCGATCGAGCAATATCCTGACGTGCGCGGCTGTCTCGCGGCATTCTGCCTTTTCACAGGACATTACAGCAGTTCCCCCCTTACTTACGCGGCGACGTTCGTGAACTGCACGTTTGCGGACGGCTATTGCTTCAACCGAAGCGGTAGCGCAAACGTGATTGGCTACAACTGCCTCTTCGCAGAAACCTGGTGGAAGGATTCGGGGGCGGCCCAGTGGTACAACTGTGCGTTCAACAAGGGGAGTGCGGACACGACTTCGACGACGAACGGGGCATGCGTCTTCAATCCCGGCTATGACCTCTTTATGGCGCCGCCGCTTGTCGACTATCGCCTCCACGAGGACGCGACGGCTGTTATCGGCAAAGGCGATGCCACGTTCCTTGATCAGATTCCCGAAGCGTATCGCAACCTTGACTTCTACGGCCATGCGGTCGATACGACATCCGTGAGCCTCGGCTGTGCGCAGGAAGTCGTCACGCCGACGGGCGGCACGATCACGTTTGCCGGACAGGGTGGCATGTCATCGACTGATTCGGCAGACCGAAAATCGGGATTTGCGCCAACGACGGATTATGGGTTTTACTTCTTCAATGGCGTGTGCCTCGTGTCGTCGAAGAATCTCGGCTATATTCGCACGATGGAGGGCCACACAATTGTCACGGTCACGCATGACCCGTCTGGCGCACGACTGGTGGCGGCGAAGAAAGGGCTTCATTCGTTTGCCGCGTCGGGAGCGGACACGATGCGCCGCTACGCGAACGCGGACGGTGCGTTCGTCTTCGTGGCGCCGACTGTCGGCAAGACGCTGACGCTCAAGCCAGCGTTCAATGCCGCCGTCTTCACAGTGGATCGCGAGTCCACGGCTGAAACGCCGGATGGGACGGAAGACGCGCCGTATGCGAGCCTCCAGGCTGCGCTGAAGGCCGTGCCGTCGGGCGCATTTGCAACCGTGTACGTGAAGGCGGGCGTCTACGACAACGAGACGATGACGCAGACGAAGCGGTTTGGCAATGTCGGTAGCACGGCCTACACGCACGCCGCACGCGCCGTCGTGCCGGCGGGCGTGTCCGTCATCGGTGCGGGCGCGGACAAGACGTTCATTGTCGGTGCGGAAGATCCGTCGGCAGAGGCGGCAAACAAGGGCTGCGGGCCGAACGCTGTCCGTTGCGTCGCGCTCGCGAAAGGTTCGCGCCTCACGGGCTTTACGCTGACGGGCGGGCGCACGGATGTGGGCACGAGTTCGGTCAACAACGACGACGACGACGACTTCCACGGCGGCGGTGTCTTGGCTGAATACGGCACGGAAGCCGAACTGGCGGTCGTCACGGACTGCGTCATCTCGAACTGCGTCGCGCGACGTGGCGGCGGCGGATTCTTCGGCGTCTACAACCGCGTCCAATTCTTGGAGAACAGCATTATCCAGAGTGGCAACGGTCCGGCGGCACGCGGCAACGGTGGCGTGAGCTGTCGCCTCGTCAACTGCCTTATCGACCGCAACAAGGGATGGGCGACGCTTTACGATGCGGCGGCTCTCAACTGCACGTTCGGCGCGGACAATTCTGAGACGAACGGGAATAAGGACGGCAGTTGGTTGGTTGTCAGTGGGAAAGAGATCAGCAACTGCCTGATTCTCGGCTCGAAGACGGCCAGTGGTTCGTCACTGGTGTTCACCAACTGCGTCCTCTCGACGAAGACGGCGGCGAATCTGGCGAAAGTTGCCGACAACAAGCCCACGGTGGACGCGAGCAGCATCGTCTCGGACGATCTGTCGGTTGATGGCAATCTGGCGCCGGTCATTGGCGCGAACGATGCGGTCGATGCGGCGGGGGCTGCTTTCTACGATGCGGCGAAGTGGGGCGATCTTGACGTCTACGGGAATCCGCGCGTGATGAACGGCAACCGGCTGGACGTCGGCGCGGTCGAGGCCGACTGGCGTCCGCTCTACACGAAGAAGATCGGCAAGCGGTTCGTCGTCACGGCGGTTGATCCGGCGGTGGAACTGGTCGACGACGGCGTGGCGATTCCGGCAGGGGCGTCGCTCGCGGCGACGGTTGGCCGTGCGGGCCGCGCGGATGGCGCCTACTTCCTGAAGGCGACGGTTGCGGACGGCGCGACGTGTGCGGTCACGCGCGATGGCGTGGCGGCGGAGTCGCTGACGGCGGGCGAGAGCGTGGTGCGCTATGTGACGGGCGAGACGGGACTTTCGGACTTCGTCTTCACGGCGGATGCGCTCGGCTCGACGGTGCTGTCGTCGCTCAAGGCCGACACCGGCGTGCTGCTGCTCCTGCGGTAAGAGAGGAATCAACTGAATGATAGGACGAATGGGACAGACAGGACGCAGGGGACGGTTTCGCGCAAGGTGGGTGTCCTGGGTGTCTTGTGCGTCCTGTTTGTCCTGTCGAAGGGTTGGTTTTAACACAGAGCGGCCTACGGTTGGGCGACAGGAGGCGACAGGGAGATTTGCTTCGCGTATTTCTGTCGACTTCGCTGCCCCTTTAGACCTCTTGTGGTTTAAACGCAAAGAACGCAGAGGGGAGAGACGCAAAGAACGCGAAGACCTTTGCGGACTTGGCGTCAAAAGCCTTTGCGGACTTTGCGTTAAAAGGATATGCAGGGTGCAAGAACAGTTCGCAAGAGGCGCGAAGCCAGCCTCTCGCGACGCTCTCCTTGCCCCACGAAGCGGCTCTGTGTTAAAACATTTCATTTAACAACAAGGAACAGGAGGTAACTTATGAATCGATTGATTGCGTTTCTGATTGCCGCCATGGCGGTGGCGTGCTCGGTGTTTGCTGCGGTTGGTGCGGTGACGGGCGGGGAAACGTATGACGTCATTGTCGCCGGCGGCGGGCCGGCGGGCATCGGCGCGGGCTACATGGCGGCGGCACGTGGCGCGAAGACGCTCGTCCTGGAGAAGTCTGGTCGTCTCGGCGGCATGGCCGTTCAGGCGATGGTCAGTCCGTTCTCGTTCTCCGTCGACAGCCCCGTCGTGCGACGGCTCGCCGCGCGACTTGCGATGGGCAAGACCGTCGACTTTGCGCGCGCGGACGTGCTGGCCTACGACGCGCTGACCGAAGCCGGTGCGGACGTTCTTCTGCACGCGGACGTGATCGGGCCGGTGATGGACGGCAATCGCGTGGTCGGACTGGAGGTGAATCTGGCCGAGGGGCGGCGCGTCTTCCGTGCGAAGGCTGTCATTGACGCGACGGGTGACGGCGTTGTCGCGGCGGCGGCGGGCGTCCCGTATGAGCAGGGGCGCACGGGCGACGGACTCGTCCAGCCGATGAGCGTCATGTTCACGGTCGGCGGCATCGCGCCCGGTCGGCGGCTGATCGCCGTCTCGGAGGAACAGGCGCGCGAGCAGAAGATCGGCGGCCGGACGTGGGAGTCCATCGTCGCCGAAGAGATCGCCGCCGGCAACCTGCCGCTGGAGGTCTCGGTCATTCGCCTCTATTGGGCGCCGGACGAGACGATGACGGTCGTCAACGCGACGCAGATCTGCGGCCTTGACGGCGCGAAGTCGTCCGACCGCACGCGGGCGGAGATCGTCTGCCGCAAGCAGGCGTTTCAGGTGCTGGACGTCCTGCGCCGTCGGGTGCCGGGCTACGAGAAGGCACAGATCGTCGAGATGCCGGCGGTCGTCGGCGTACGCGAGACGCGGCGGTTCGAGGGCGTTGATCGCCTGACGACGGAGGATGTGCTGACGGGGCGGAAGCGTACGGACGCGATTGCGCGGAACTGCTCGTTCGTGATTGACATCCACAATCCGGCGGGCGGTGGACAGGCGCATGGGCGCGGCGAGAGCGCGACCGGGGGTGCGCGGCGCGTGAAGCCGTATGACATCCCGTATGGTGCGCTTGTGCCGAAGAAGGTCGAGGGGTTGCTGTTTTGCGGACGGTGCCTCTCTGCATCGCATGAGGCGCTGGCGTCATGCCGCGTGATGGGCAATGCGATGGCGACGGGCATTGGCGCAGGCGCGGCGGCGGTCTATGCGGTACGGCGGGGCATTGCGCTGCGGAATGTGCCGGCGGAGGAACTCGATCTCTTCGGCGCCGAACCTGAACGAGGCGGGAAGTGAAGCGGCGGAGGATGTCTGCGACGCTGAACACGGAGGAAACGGAGATTGGGAGACGCGGAGGCGTGGAGAAGGTTTTAGATAAGATTGACAGAATTGTTGAGGTTGGTTCGCCAAGCCTTTCTAATCTTGTGAATCCTGTCGGAAAAACTCCGTGTCTTCCGAACTCCGTCACCTCCGTGTTAAGCGCCGCAGGCAAAAGGATGTTTGAGGTTTGAACCATGAGAAAGAGAGAAATACGAATGAAACGACTTGTTGTTTTTCTGTTGGGCGTGTTGATGCTGACGATTTCGACAAGAGGTGCCGTGACGGAACGCGCCGACGTTGTTTGTCCTGTGCCGTTTGAACGCGCGTTCACGGTCGCGGGCGTGACGAACGCGACCGTCGGCGCCTTCGCCGTGCCGTCCGAGACAGACCTCCGGCCGTGGCGTGTGCGCTACTCGTTCCGCTACCGCACGGCGGGCTTTGCGGGCGAGGGGCTGCGGCTCGTCACACAGGCCGTGTTCGACGGCGGTGCGCGGACGAACAACCTCACGCCCACTGTCCGCAACCTGAACTGGGACGCCGGGACGACCTACCGCTGCGGGGCGTCCGAAGACTGGAAGAAGGTCGATCTCGACGTCGACTTCAAGAACGCGCTGCCGCCGGAAGTCCGCGTTGTCTGCGAGGGACAGGTCGCGACGGGGCGCGTCGCGTTCGCCGACTTCGCGGTTGCGCTCGTCCTGAAGCCGCGCCATCGGCTCACGGGCGGCGAATTTTCGCTCGAAGGCGGGAACGTGCTGAAGCACGTCTTCTTCGCCGAGACGGGGACCGTCCACATCGCGCTCGCCGATCCGGCGCACGTCGTCCGCGCGGCTGTCCGCATCCGCGACGCCGAGGGGCGTCCCGTCGGCACGACGCGCGCGCTCGCCGCCGTCGATGCGGTGACGCTCACGGGGCGCGGATACTACACGTTGGAAGTCGCCGCGTCCTACACCGACGGCACGAAGGTGACGACGACGGGCTCGGTCGCCGTCCTCGGGCCCAGGCTCACCGCCGCGCAGACGTCGGGTTCGCGCTTCGGCGCGATGATCGTCAACGGCGGCGCGGGGGCGTTCACGCGCGCGCTCGGCAGCCGCTGGGACTGGCGGTTCTTCTTCCGCGGCCAGGACAACGCCGCGCGCGTCGGTCCGCAGTTTGGCGACGGCGCGATCTACGCGGGTCACCAGTCGCCCATTTATCCTGAGGCGATGGATCCGACACACGTCGGGAAGGGCGGCATGTGGCCGGCGAAGGACTGGGACGTGCAACGCGCGCTCACGCGGGCGTTCCTGGAGAAGAACCCGTGTTTTGCGGGACGCCGCCTTTGCCTCGTCAATGAGCCGGACTTCAAGTGGCACGGCACGATCGCCGAAATGGTGCGCGCCCATCGCGTCTTCGCCGAGGAAGTTCACCGCCTCTACCCGACGTGCGAGGTGCAGGGCCCGGCGTGTAGCCGCGTGAAGCCGGACTATCTGCGCGCGTTGGGGCAAGAAGGTTTCTTCGACTGCATCGACGCTGTCAACCTCCACGCCTACGTGGACGGCACGAAGCCGGAGGGCGAGTTCCGCACGAAGCTGCGCGAGGGGATGGACGTCATCCGCCGCGAGTTCGCGTGTGCGAAGCCCGTCTACATCACCGAGTTCGGCTGGACGACGGAGAACGGCACGTGGCAAGAGCCGGTGAGCGAACTCACCCAGGCGCGCTACCTGACGCGCGCGTGCACGTTCGTCGCCGCCGAGGACATCCGCGCGGCGGTCTGGTTCTGCGACTTCTACGTCGCGCGCAACTATGGCGAGGGCGGGTTCTCGATGCTGCGGCTCGGCAATGATTGCACTTCGCCGAAGCCGGCGGTCGCCGCGTTCGCGACGCTGGCGCGCAACCTGTCGGACGTGCAGGGACGGATGCGCGCGCAGATGGTCGGCCCGGAGACGTGGCTCGCGACGGGACGGCGTGTGGACGGCTCGGCCGTCACGCTCGTCTGGACGCGCACGGGCGAACGGGAGATCCCGCTGCCGGTGCATGCCGTGCGGGCGGAGAGTTTTCTGGGTACGCCCGTCGCGCTCGACGGCGCGACGCTGCATGTTTCGGAGTCGCCGATCTATCTCTTCGGCGACGAGACGTACGAGGGGCCCGCGTGGGTTGCACCACCGGTGGACGCGACGAAGCCGGTCGTCGTCGCGGCGGACGAGTATCCGCTCGGGCGGACGGGCGTGGGCTGGAAGTGCCGCGACAACTTGCAGACGCCGATTCTGCCCGACCGCTGCTGGACGGGTGCGACGAACAGGTGTCCGCGCGTGCGCGTCGCCTATTCGGACGAGGGGCTGATCTTCAACGTCGAAGTGGACGATTCGAAGCACGAGCAGCCGTATGCGCAGGAACGCCTCGTCGAGGGCGATGCCGTCACGGTCGCGGTCGATGTCGACCGGGGGCAGGAGTGGCAGCCGAATGCGCACATCACGAGCTTCAAGGGCCACCGTGCGTTCGAGTACACCGTCGCCTTGCGGGACGACGGTAAGCGAGAGGCCTGGCGGCGAAACGCCTGGGACTTCGACATCCGCCCGAACGCGCCAGTCGTCGTCTTCAACGGCATCTCGCGCATCCGGGAGGAGAAGACGCGCTACATGATTTGGCTCACGTGGCCGCGTCTTGGACTGGACGGCCCGCCGCCGCCCGGTACGAAGCTCGGCATCGCCGTTTCGGTCAGCGATCTGACGGACGGGGAGCGGAAGACGTACGACCTCTTCGGTGGCATCTCCGGCACGCCCGATCCGACGAAGTACGGCGTGTTCGTCTGCGAAGGAAAGTGATGGACGGAGAAGTCGAGAGGTATTGTTCGCGCAGAGCCGCAGAGAACGCAGAGGTTCGTGTCGGTGCTCTAATGAAACGATTAATCTTGAGCTTATTCCTTGTGGTGGTGGGGATGGCGACTTCCACCGCGGCAGAGGCGAGTTTCGCCCAGCGCGCGTTCCAGCCCTACCTCGACTCCGGCGAGATTCCCGGCGTGATTACGGTCTTCCACAAGGACGGACACGAAGAAATCTCTTGCCTCGGCTTCGCCGACGTCGCCGCGCAGCGTCCGATGTCGCTCGATGACGTCTTTCAGCAATGCTCGCAGACGAAGGGCTTCTGCGGCGTGACGGTCGCGCAGCTCATTGAAGCGGGCAAGGTCGCGCTTGACGATCCTATCGCGAACTACCTGCCCGAATTCAAGACGCTCTGGGTCGAGACCGCGAACACGAATGGCGTCCGCCGCCTCGAACAGGCGCGGCAGCCGCTGACGCTGCGCCACTGCCTCACGCACACGGGCGGATTCCCGTTCGAGCTCGCGAACTTCACCGCGATGAGCGGCTGGTCGCACCGCATGCCGCTGCGGAGCGTCGCGGCGACGGCGGCGGCGACGCCGCTCCTCTTCGAGCCGGGCACGGGCGTGCGCTACTCGAACGTCGGCATTGACGTCGCGGCGGTGGTCGTCGAGGTCGTGACGGGACAGCGGTGGGAAGATGTCGTGTCCGAACGCATCTTGAAGCCGCTCGGCATGAACGCGACGGGCTTTCAGCCGACGGACGAGCAGCTGAAGACGCGCATCGAGATCTACCGCGTGAAGAAGGGGAAGAAGGCCGAGCACGTGCCGTTCTGCGCGTCGATGCCGCCGCCGTTTCGCGGCGACCGCGTCTTTCCGTCCGCCGGCGCGGGGCTGTGGACGACGGCGCGCGATCAGCTGAAGTTCTACAAGATGCTGATGAACCTGGGCGTGGGCGAGAACGGCGTGCGGATTCTGAAGGAGGAGACGGTCCGGCGGCTTCTGGCCGTCTCGCAGCGTCCGAAAAGCCTGTCGAAGGACGGCTATTCGCTTGGGTTCGTCGCACCGTTTGCGGACGAGGCGGACGGCTGGTTCGGGCATGGTGGCGCGTGGGCGTCGCAGTGTCTCGTCAACGGACGGCGGAAGGAGCTGCGGATGCTGGTCGTGCAGGTTGTCGACGCCTACTGGCCGCGCACGGTCTGCGCCCAAGCCGCCGAGGCGTTCTTCCGACAGGTGGAGGAAAAGGCTTCACGTTTCCCCTCGAATGATGAGTTTGCGAGATTGGTCACTTCGGGTGGCGGTCGAGGTTTTGCCGAGATCTCAAGGTCTCACACGGAGCCACGGAGTTCCTGTGCGCTATTGCGATAGAGAACGCATCGACCGATTTCATCCGCTTTCTCTCCGTGCCTCCGTTTCTCCGTGTGAGACATCAACTGAACCAACAACAGCCCGCAACGCTTCGAGGTCGGGGCGAGTGCCTTTTCGTGATTGCGCGAAGCGCAGCAATCCCGATGGCTTCCGTGTGCTTTGTGGCAACTGAAGAGGTTTGAATTGAACGAAAGGAAACATCCGATGAAAATGAGAATCATGTGCGGAACAGTCTGCGCGGCGTGTGTCGCGTCGGCGGGGGCGCTGACGACGCCGTGGGGCGAGAAGGTGACGAGCGAAAACGCCTGGCGGGAGTATCCGCGCCCCCAGATGGTGCGCAGCGGCTGGACGAACCTGAACGGCGACTGGGACTACGCCGTGACGAGCGTCACGAACACGCCGGGCCGCCCGACGGCCTGGGACGGCAAGATCCGCGTGCCGTTCGCGATCGAGTCCGCGCTCTCCGGCGTCGGACGCCTCCTGCGTCCCGACGAGTTCCTCTGGTACACGCGGCAGATCGTCTGCACGAAGTGTCCCGGCGAGCGCATCCTCCTGCACTTCGGCGGTGTCGACTTCCGCACACAGGTCTTCGTCGGCCACCGCGAGGTCACGGACGTGCCGCATGAGGGCGGACAGAACCCGTTCACGCTCGACATCACGGACTATGTGGCGGACGGCGCGAACGAGCTCACCGTCTGCGTGTGGGATCCGACGGAGGACTTCGTGAATGCACGCGGCAAGCAGAGCTTCGAGCCGAAGGGCTGCTTCTACACGCGCATTTCCGGCATTTGGCAGACGGTCTGGCTGGAGAACGTGCCGGAGACCTACGTCGCGGGCTACACGGTCGCGACGGACATCGACAAGGGGACGGTGACGCTCGCGTTCGACGTCCGCAGCCCGAAGTTCGCGAAGCCGGAGGTGACAGTCACGGTCGCCGGAGTGAAGGCAACGACCGTGAACGGCACGGTGACGCTCACGCTGCCGCCGCCCGTTCGGCTTTGGTCGCCGGACGCGCCGAACCTCTACGGCTTCACGGCGACGTGCGGCGCGGACGCGGTGAAGGGCTACTTCGGGATGCGCAAGATCGAGACGCGCCGCGACGCGAAGGGCGTGCTGCGGTTCTTCCTCAACGGCGAGCCGGTCTTCCTGATGGGCACGCTCGACCAGGGCTGGTGGCCGGACGGCCTCCTCACGCCGCCGTCGGAGGAGGCGATGGCCTTCGACATCCGGACGCTGAAGGACCTTGGCTTCAACATGATGCGCAAGCACATCAAGGTCGAGCCGGCGCGCTACTACTACCTCTGCGACAAGATGGGGCTGATGGTCGTGCAGGACTTGCCAAGCGCGAACGGCGACGAACGGTCGCCGTTCAAGGCGAGGACGGTGGCCGGCTACGGGCTTCAGCGGCGCGAGCTGAAGGAGATGACGGACGCCCTGCAGACGTTCCCCTCAATCGTGATGTGGGTGCCCTACAATGAGGGCTGGAGCCAGCCGGGGTCGTTCCTCACGCACACGACGCTCGACTGGACGAAGCGGTACGACCCGACGCGCCTCGTGAACGGGCCGAGCGGTTGGGTGGACTTCGAGGGCGGCGACTGGGGGCATCAGCCGGAACGGCGCGCGTGGACGCAACACCGGCCGTTGGACGTCTGCGAGGCGGGTGACGTCGCCGACCGCCATGACTACAACCGTGTGCCCGACCTGGCGCCGGTGAATGGCCGTCGCGTCAGCTTCCTCGGCGAGTTCGGCGGCCTCGGCTGCCGCGTGGACGGCCACCTCTGGACGGACAGGTCGTGGGGCTACGGCGACACGGGTTGTGCGAAGGCGCCGGAAAATGCGCGCGCGGCGATGGAGGCGCGATACGTCGCGCTGATGGGCCGCGTCGCCGAGCTTGCGGCGCAGGGGCTGGGCGGCGCGGTCTACACGCAGACGACGGACGTGGAGGCGGAGGTGAACGGTCTCGTCACCTACGACCGCAAGGTCGTGAAGTTCGACCCCGCCGCGCTGAAGGCCGCGCACGAGAAGATTTATCAGGCGTTTGCCGAGGCGGTGAAATGAATGAGAAACGGCAGCCTTGATCGAGGGCCTGCGGCGCTGAACACGGAGAAACATGAGAAGCGGAGGCACGGAGAGAGGGAATATGATGGGGGGCTAGAACAGTTCGCAGTCTCTGCGTGAGATTCTTGGATGGGGTGTTCAGCGCCGTAGGCAACATTGACACAAAGGACGAATTTTCGCTACAATCCCAATCAGGAAACTAAAAGATGAAAGCAACGAAAAGCCTATTGAACCTCGGATGCGCGGTGGTGGCCGCCGCTCTGATCGGCGGATGCTGCGACCGGCACGCCCCGAAGAAGCCCGTCCCCGTCGAACGTCCCGACCGCACGGAGATCGTCTTCGCGGCGCCGGACGTGCGGACGATCCCGCTCGATTCGGGCGCGGAGATACGCGATGCGCCGTTCGCGCTTGCGTGGGACGGCGGATGGGAGCGTCCGTGGACGTTCATCGTCTCGTTCGACTACCGCACCGAGGGCGTGGCGGGCGATGCGGTCGCGCTGCGCCTTCAGCCGCTGAAGGACGACGGGAGCCGCGCGCCGACGTGGCTCTGGCCGAACACCTTCACCGGCAAGCGCGAAGACACCTACGTCCTCGGCGAGAGCGCGGACTTCCGTCGCGTCTCGGTCGGAGTCGACCTGCCGAACGTCATCCGCAAGTCCTATCGCTGCGAATGGCAGCGCCGCTTCGGGCACACGTCCGGCAAGGTCGAGGTGAAGAACTTCGAGATCCGCCTCGTGCGCCACGCCCTGCACGCGATCCGGGGCGGCGAATACGAAATCAGGCAGACGAAATACTTCTGCCTCAAGAACATCTTCTTCGCCGATTCGGGTCAGGTGACGGTCGATTTCGCCTATCCCGAACAGAAGCCCGACTGCCGCGTGGATGTGAAGGACGTCAAGGGGCGGATTGTCCGCACGGTCGAGGGACGCGACGGACGCGCGACGGTCGACTTCCCGACGCGCGGTTACTGGGCGCTGGAGGCGACGGCGGACTATCCCGACGGCACACGCATCACGACGCCGGGGCGCGTCGCCGTCTGCGGCACGCCGATTGCGCAGGAACTCGTGAAGAACTCGCGCTACGGCATCATGGTCGTCCTCGGCACGCCTGATCTCTGGGAGAAGCTTGGTTCGCGCTGGGATCAGCGGTTCTTCGCGCCCGACAATTTGAAGGTGAACTTCAGGATGCCGAACGAGACGGCGGACGCGATCTTCACGTTCCACAGCAGCCCCGTGCCGCGCGCCTTGCGGCGTCCCGCCGACCGCAACCGCCAGGGCGAGTTTCCGCCCGAGGACTGGGACGCCTACCGCGTCTATGTCGGAAAGTTCATGGACGCGCAGCCTGACATGCTGATGCGCAACCTCTGCCTGACGGGCGAGCTCGACTTCCAGTGGCGCGGCACGGACGAGGAATACGTGAAGATGTGCCGCATCTTTTGCGAGGAGGCCCGCAAGCGCAATCCGAACGTCTTCCTGACCGGGCCGGACGCGAGCCGCATCAAGCTGCCCTACTTCCGCCGTCTGCACAAGCTCGGCTACTTCGACCTCATCGACGGCATCAACGTCCACCACTACGTGGACGGCACGAAGCCGGAGGGCGAATACTGGGAGGACTTCGTCGCGCTGTTCGACTTCCTGAAGGAGGCGAAGATCGACAAGCCCGTCTACATGACCGAGACCGGCTGGACGACGGGCAAGGGCAACTACTTCGTGCCCGTCTCCTACGAGAACCAGGCGCGCTACCTGACGCGCGGCATGGCGCTCATGTCCACCGAGGACATCCGCGCGATCATCTGGCACGTCGACTTCACGATGCTCGACGAGTTCGGCGCGATCGTCAAGGCGCACGAGGCCGCGTGGCCGAAGCCGATGCTGCAGGCGTTCGCGACGGTGACGCACAACCTCTCGGACGTACAGGGCAACATGAAGCTCCACCGCCTCGGCCCGAAGACGTATCTCGCGAGCGGCCGCCGCGCGAATGGGCGCTACGTGCACGTCTTCTGGCGGTCAGCGGGCGAGGCGCGTGTCGCGCCGCCGGTCGCGGGCGTCGTGTCGGTGGAGGACTACCTCGGCACGCCCGTCGCGCACGGCGAGACGATGACGGTCTCGGAGGATCCCGTCTACATCCACGCGACAGGCGACTACACGGGGCCGGAGTGGACGCCGCCGCCGGGCGGCTATCGCGAGCGGCCGCAGGTCGAGCTGAAGGCCGACTGGATGGCCGCGCGACTGGAGCCGGGCATCAAGTCGGCCGCGTCCGCCACGCCCGTGCCGGCGGAGAAGTGGAGCGATCCCGCATCCGCGCCGACGCTGCGCATCGCCTATGCGCGCGACGCGGGCTTCATCCTCGAAGCCGAGGTGAAGGACGCGCGGCACGTCCAGCCCCATTCGCGCGAACGGCTTGTGGAGGGCGACGCGCTGACGTTCGCGTTCGACGTCGACAAGACGGACGAGTGGCGGGCGAACGACATCTGGATGAACTACAAGGGGCACAACTGCGTCGAGTATTCCGTCGCGCTGCGGGCGGACGGCAAGAGCGAGGTCTTCCGACGCAACTGCTGGATTCCCGACATGAAGAAGTTCGAGTCCGTCGGCGCGAACGTGCGTGCGAATGTGCGGCATGCGAACGGCGTGACGAAATACTGGGTCTGGATCCCGTGGGCGAACCTCGGCTTGGACGAGCAACTGAAGGCGGGCGCGAAGATCGGCTTCGCGGCGGTGCTCTATTCGTCCGACGGCGGCGCGGTGACGACGAACCGCCTCTTCGACGGCATCGTCGATCCGCTCGACCCGATGCGCTACGGCGTCATCGAGCTGAAGTGAGGGTATCTGCGTTCAGCGAAAGCAACATGAATTTTATTCTAAGCAAACAAGGAACAAATAACCATGACAACATCCATGCTTCTCTGCGCGGTGGCGCTTGTGTCCGATCCGCTGGCCGGGCGGCTCTGCGGAACGGGGCCGACGCCGCCTGAAGGCTACTCGCCGCCGCTGATCTCGAACGGCGACCTCAACATGCTCGTCGAATGGACGGGCGGGCAGAGCGGCGCCGAATACAACAAGATGCTCACGACCGTCTACTGGCAGGGACGGCGTGGCCCCGCGCGCGACGCGGAACTCTTCGCGTTCGGTCGCTTCAACCCGACGCTGGAAATCGACGGCAAGGCGGTCGGCCTCCCGGCGGCGTGGTCGCAGACGCTCGACATCCGCCAGGCGCTCGTCACGTGCGTAGGCGCGTTCGACGAGGGGCTGGAGGCGACGACCGAGATCTTCTGCGCGCTTGACCGCAACGTCGTCACGATCCGCCGAACGGTCGCGAACACGGGCAGCAAGCCGCTCAACCTGACGCTCGATCTCGACTACACGATCGATCCGCACGGCCGCCTCGTCGGCGCGTGGACGAAGCAGGATCGCTACTTCGAGACCTCGCCCTACGTCCGTATGCGCGGCATCTGGGACGAGCCGAACACCGACGTCCGCCGCGTCTTCCATGGCCTCACCTACGGACAGAACGTGATTGGCTTCGACATCGCCGTGACGGCCTGTGACGGCGGGCTTATCCGCCGCGACGTCACGCTCGCGCCGGGCGCGAAGACGTCCCACGCCTGGTTCGTCACCTACTCCGACACGTTCGAGAAGACGCCGACGGCGATTCCGCAGACCGACTGGGACGGCCTTTTCGCCATTCATGCGAAACTCTGGGCCGACTACTGGTCCGAGAGCTTCGTGCGCCTGCCGGACGCGAAACTCCAGCGCATGTATGATGTGCAGCAGTATCATTTGCGGTGCAACGCGACGCGCTGGGGCTTCCCGGTCGGCATCTTCCCGTTCCACTGGCAGGGCAAATACTTCGGCTTCGATGAGATGTACATCCACGACGGCCTCGTCTCGTCCGGCCACTTCTCGGTCGCGCGGCGCTGTCCAGACTGGCGCTACGCCGTCATGCACCGCGCACTCACGCGGCAGAGCCACTACACGCGGCGCGGCAAGTACGGTGCGCGGTGGCTCTGGATGTCGCTGGAGGAGGGCGACGTCGAGACGGCCGGCATCGGCTTCTGGATGGATCACATCTTCGCGATGGGCTCCATCGCCCGCAGCGCGTGGACGCAGTACGCCTACTCGGGCGACCGGGACTACCTCGAAAAGGTCGGCTATCCGATCGTTCTCGAATGTGCGCGTTTCTACCGCAACAACTGGATTCTCGAAGGGCCGGACGGCGTTGCGTGGATCGGACGCTGCACCGACCTCGAACGCCTCGGCCCGTCGAAGGACAAGGCGTTCCTCTCGACCTGCTCGGCGATTTACGCCCTGCGCGTCGCGGCGGATGCGGCGGACGTCCTCGGCGTCGACCGGGACGAGGCGGCGGACTTCCGCGCGACGGCGGATCGCCTCGTGAAGGGGCTGCCGACCGACCCGACGGGAACGCGCTACGTCGCCTACGAGAACTGCACGGAGGAGTCGGTCGGAACGCTTGGCGGACTTTATCCGTTCCCGATTTTCCCGCAGGGCGAGGCGCGCCAGACGAACGCGGCGTGGCACTTCATCAACGCGGGCAAGGCGGCGGGGAACATGTACCCGATGGGCAAGAGCGTCTGCCCGTGGTATGCGGCGAAGATGTCCGCCTCGATGACCGCGCTCGGCGACCGCACGGAGCCGGTGCGCTGGCTTCAGGAGGCGGCGGGGGCGATGGGCCCGTTCGGCGAGACGTGGGAGATCAACGAGCCGGGGCTGCGCATCCACCCGTGGTTCACGACGGCGAGCGGCAACTGCGTCTTCGCGGTGAACGAGATGCTCGTGCGCGGCACGGTGCCGAAGTCGTGGACGGACTACGCCTTCCGCCTCCCCGACGGCCAGGGCCGCTGGATCGACCGCGAAGTGAAGGGTGGGCGCATCGTCCGCAACGCGGTCAAGTGAACGCGAGGAGTCAAGCCTGATGCAAATGAAGAACAGAGGACGAGGGGTGGTCGTGCGGTCTTTTCTCGCGGTGTGGGCGTTCGCCGCCGCGCTGTCCGTCGAGGCGTTTGAGGTTCGGCAGGTCTTTCGGGAGGAACGCTTCACGCGCGGCGACGTGAACCTGCGTCCGCTCCAGGCAATCGACGAGGCTGCCTGGATCTGGACGGCAGGGGCCGACTTCAAGGGCGGGAACGCCTTTCCGATCGTCCGCTTCCGCTGCGATTTCACGTCCGACGGCGCGCCGCTCGTCTTCGACGTCTCGGCCGATCCGCGCTACGTCCTCCTGCTGGACGGGCGCGTCGTCTCGCGCGGGCCGCACAAGGGATTCCTTGACCGCTGGTACTACCAAAGCTATTTCGTCGAGGGGCTGGCGCCCGGCGCGCACACGCTGGAGGCGGTCGTCTTCCACCTCGGTCGGAACGGCCCGCCCTCGATCCTGACGAGCGGACGCGGCGGCTTCGTCCTGAAGGCCGAGGGCGCCTACGACGCGCAGCTGACGACAGGCCGGGCGGCGTGGCAGTCGGCGCGCGTGCCGTGCCAGACGTATGGCGGCGTGACCGATCCGGACACGATGACGGGCCGCGAGAACATCGTGCGCGGAACCGGCTTCCTCGACTGGCACGACCTCGCGTGGCAGCCGACGACTGTCGTGCGCGAACCTGTCCGGGCGAGCGACTACGGCAATCCCTGCCGGGGCTGGGCGCTCTTCCCGACCGAGCGACTGGACGAGCTGGAGCGGCCCTGCGCGCCGGGCGCGGTGCGGGCCGCGCAGCCGCTCTTCGACGAGACGAACGCCGTCTATGCGGCGGCGGACGCGGCTCGCGCATGGACGGCGCGTTTCGACCGCCTCCTCAAGGCCGGCGCGCGGGTCGAGATCCCCGCCCGGACGTCCGTCCGCTTCCTCTGGGATCTCGGCGACTACTACTGCGCGTTCCCCGACCTCGGCACGTCTGGCGGTGCGGGTGCGGAAATCCGCTGGCGCTGGGCCGAGGCGCTGTACGCGCCGTTCGCCGAGACGGGGCGGCTGGGCGAGCTCTACCTCCACAAGGGCAACCGCGACGAATTCCTCGGCAAGCGGATGCTGCGCGCGATGCACGACACGTTCCTGCCGGACGGCCGCGCGTCCGCGTCGTTCACGACGCCGTGGTGGAAGTGCGGCCGCTGGGTCGAGATCGCGGTCCGGACGGCTGACGCGCCGCTCGCGCTCACGCGGCTCGGGCTCGTCGAGTCGCGAACGCCCCTCGCGGTGCGGTCGTCGTTCGCGTGCGACGACCCCTCCATTGAGGACATCAGCCGGATTGCCGTGCGCGGCCTGCAGAACTGCCTCCACGAGATGTTCATGGACTGCCCCTACTTCGAGCAGCAGATGTACCCCGGCGACACGCGCGTGGAGATGCTCGTCCTCAACACGCTTTCGGGCGACGACCGCCTCCTGCGCTACGGCATCGGCATTTTCGACGCTGCGCGCCGCGGCAACGGGATGATCCGCATGAACTTCCCGTCTGTCCACGAGCAGGACTCGGCGACGTTCTCGCTGTGCTGGGCGCTGATGCTCGGCGACTACGCGCGCTGGCACGGCGCGAACGAGTTCCTCCGCCAGCGCATCCCCGGCCTCCGCCAGACGCTCTCGCAGATCGACACGTACCGCAACGCGGACGGCCTTCTCGAAAACCTGCCGGGCTGGAGCTTCGTGGACTGGAGCGAGCCGTGGGGGTGGCTCGGCAGCGCGCCGGACGGACGGCGCGGCTGCTCGGCGGTCAACAGCCTCCTCTACGTCTGCGCGCTCCGTTCGGCGGCACACGCCGAGCGCGCGTGCGGGGACGCCGCGATGGGGGCCTACTGGCAGGCGAAGGCGGAGGCCGTCGCGTGGGCCGTCGTCGCGGCGTTCTGGGACGACGCGCGCGGCCTCGTCGCCGACACGCGCGCGAAAGACCGCTTCTCGGAGCACGCGCAGTGCCTCGCGCTCCTCGCGGACGTCCTGCCCGCCGATCGCGCGGCGCGCGCGTTCGACGGGCTCGTCCGGGAGAAGGGGCTTGCGCCGGCGACGGTCTACTTCTCGCATTCCCTCTTCGAGACGTACTTCAAGTTCGGCCGGCCGGATCTCTTCCTCAAGAGGCTCGACCTCTGGCGTGGCTTCGTGCGGGACGGCCTCAAGACGCCGCCGGAGGCGCCGGGTCGGCGCGGCCGCAGCGACTGCCACGCCTGGGGCGCGCATCCGCTCTACCACCTGCAGACGGGCCTCGCGGGCATCCGGCCGGACGCGGACGGCTTCGCGCGCGTGCGCATCGCGCCGCAGCCGGGGCCCCTGACGTTCATTCGCGCGACAATGCCCGCCCCGCAAGGCGACATCTCCGTCGACCTGACGTTCGCGGACGGCCGCGTCTCCGGCGAGGTCGCGCTGCCGGACGGCCTGGACGGCGTCTTCGTCTGGCAGGGCGTCGAGACGCCGTTGCGGGATAAGGTGTCGAGGGTCGGTCGATGAAGAAGGCACGACGTCGCGACGAGACGACGGTTCTCGTCTTCCACACCTCGGTCCGCTCGTCGTGGAACGAGATGCAGGACGGGATCTACCGCCATGCCCAGGCGCAGGGCTGGACGGTTTTCGTCGCCGAGCACGAGATGGAGCGCAAGGCCATCGAGGAGCTGCTCGGGTTCTGGCGGCCCGACGGCGTTCTCGTCGAGGGCGCGATGGACGAGAAGGGCGTCCTTCTGTCGGATGTCTTCGGCACGATTCCTGTCGTCTACCTGGTCTGCGACCAGCGGGGCCTTGCGAAGGACGCCTTGCGCGTCAGCCACGATTCGTCCTCGCTTGGTCGTGTCGCCGCGCGCGAGTTCCTGTCGCTCGGCCTCGCGTCCTTCGCCTTCTTCGGGTTCGGCAACATCTTCTGGAGCGAGGAGCGGGAGCGGTGCTTTCGCGAGGCCCTGCAGCTGTCGGGACGGGACGCCCAGGCGTTCGCGCGCCCGTTCTGGAAGTCGGATCGCGTCGCGCGGACGGAGGATTTCGCGCAGGCGTTCGGCGCCTGGCTGAATACGCTGCCGAAGCCGTGTGGCCTGCTGGCGGCGAACGACCAGCTCGCGACGGAGGCGATCAGCACCTGCCATGCGGTCGGCGTCCGGGTGCCGGACGACGTGCTGGTGCTGGGCATCGACAACGACGAGTCGCTGTGCGAACACGTCAAGCCGACGCTGTCGAGCATCCGCCCGAACTTCACGGAGGCCGGCCGGCTGGCGGCCCGCCTGCTCGACGAGCGCCTCGCGGCGCGCGACGCGTATGCGGGCGACCGTCAGCGGCTTTTCGCGGCAGACGGCATCGTGCGGCGCCAGTCGACCCGTCGGCTGCCGCGCGCCAATGCCGCCGTGTCCAAGGCGCTGGAGATCGTCCGCTTGCGCGCCTGCGGCGGACTGAAGCCGCGAGACGTCTTCGTCGAGCTTGGCGTTTCGCGGCGGCTGGCGGAGCTGCGCTTCCGCGAGCTGACCGGCCATTCGGTGCAGGAGGAGATCAGCCGGGTGCGGCTGGCGCGCGTGAAGGAGCTGCTGGCGCGGCCGAACGTGCCGCTGGAGTCGATCGCGGCCCAGTGCGGCTGGAAATCGACGGCGCAGCTGCGCGTCTTCTTCAAGTCGGCCGAGGGCCTGTCCCTGCGCGAATGGCGTCGCGCGCGCGACGCCGGCGCGCCCGTGTCGTGACGGCGGCCTAAAGCGGCAGGGCCTTGCCGCTCGCGAGGGCGCGCACGACGAGCGACGCGCCGCTTGCGCAGTCGCCGACGCAGAAGACGTTCCGCTCAGGCGCGGAGACGAGCGCCGTGCGCGGCGTCTGGGCGAGCGCAAGCTGGCGGACGACCGGGTGGTCGGTCGGCACGCCCGTGAAGCCCATCGCAAGCAGGACGAGATCGGCCTTGATCGTCTCCTTCGCGCCTGTGCGCGGCGCGAACTTCAGCGGCTTGCCGTTCGCGTCGAACGTCCAGTCGACCGCCTCGACCTCGACGCCCGTCACGTGGCCGTCGCCGAGGAACTTCAGCGAGTTGAGGTTCCAGCGTCGTTCGCAGCCCTCCAGGTGGCTGGAGCTCGTGCGCAGCTCGTAGGGCCAGAGCGGCCACGGCGTCGAGGGGCTGCGCGTCGCCGGCGGCTTCGGCATGATCTCGATCTGCGTCACCGACTGCGCGCCCTGGCGGATGGCCGTGCCGACGCAGTCGGAGCCCGTGTCGCCGCCGCCGATCACGAGGACGTTGCGGCCGTGTGCGTTGAGGGTTGGGGGACGGGAGTCGGGGGTCGGGGGTTGGGGGAGTTCGCCTGTCAGGAGGCGGTTCTGGCGGGAGAGGAACTCCAGCGCGAGATGGATGCCCGCCTTGTCGCGGCCGGGAATCTTCAGGTCGCGCGCGGCGGGCGTGCCGAGGGCGACGACGACCGCGTCGAAGGTGCGCGCGAGATACGCGGCCGAGACGTCGACGCCGACTTCCGTGTCCGTCCGGAAGACGATGCCCTCGGCTTCGAGGATCTTGCGGCGGCGGTCGATGACGGACTTGTCGAGCTTGAAGCAGGGGATGCCGTAGCGCAGGAGACCGCCGATGTCGCGGTTCTTCTCGAAGACCGTGACGGCCCAGCCCTTGCGGCGCAGCGTGACGGCGGCGGAGAGCCCGGCCGGGCCCGCGCCGATGACGGCGGCGCGCTTGCCGTTTTCGGCCGCCGGCGGACGCGGCACGACCCAGCCGTGCGCGAACGCCGTCTCGATGATCAGCTTCTCGCTCTGGCGCACCATGACCGACTCCTCGTCGAGCTGGTGGACGCAGCACGACTCGCAGAGCGCGGGGCAGACGCGGGCCGTGAACTCCGGGAAGTCGCTGTTGACGGACAGCAGCTCGTAGGCGCGCTTCAGCTCGCCGCGCGCGACGGCGCGGTCCTGGTCGGGGACGAGGTTGCCGAGCGGGCAGCCGTAGCCGTGGCAGAAGGGGACGCCGCAGGAAAGGCAGCGCTCGACCTGCGGCTGCAGGTCGACCGCCGTGAGCGGACGCTCGACCTCCCTGAAGTCGGCGGTGCGTTCGGTGACGGGGCGATAGTAGTCGTGAATGCGTTCCATGTGCAGAATCTCCGATTCCGGATGTTTGCAAAGCCCGTGCCAACGTGGGGACAGACCCCCTGTCCGCATGGGGACAGGCCCCCGTGGTCGGGCGTTGTTCAGAATGTGTAATGCCGCGTTGGTCTGCGGACAATGGTTTGTAAGGGCTATTCCTTCAGGTCTGGGGCGGCGAAATTTGGTATAATACGCGAAATTTTCTGAAAGGTTCTACAGGAGGGTTCTAAAAGATGTTCAAGCCGGTCTCGAACAAGGTCGCGTTTCCGAAGATGGAGGAGGAGATCCTCAAGGTCTGGGAGAGGAACTCGACCTTTGAGAAGTCCCTCAAGCGCAACGAAGGCAAGGCGCGCTACAAGTTCTACGACGGGCCTCCGTTCGCGACGGGCCTGCCGCACTACGGCCACCTGCTCGCCGGCACGATCAAGGACATCGTGCCGCGCTACCAGACGATGCGCGGCAAGTACGTCGAGCGTCGCTTCGGCTGGGACACGCACGGCCTGCCCATCGAGGCCCTCGCGCAGGACGCGCTCGGCGTCGCGGGCGCGCCCGAGATCAAGGCCCTGGGCGTCGACAAGTTCAACGAGCAGTGCCGCTCGATGGTGCTGAAGTACGTCTCGGAATGGCGCAAGACCGTCACGCGCATGGGCCGCTGGGTCGACTTCGACCACGACTACAAGACGATGCAGCCGGAGTTCATGGAGACGATCTGGTGGGTCTTCAAGCAGCTCTGGCAGCAGGGCCGCGTCTACCGCTCGCACCGCATCATGCCGTACTCGTGGAAGCTCTCGACGCCGCTCTCCAACTTCGAGGCCGGCTCGAACTACAAGGACGTGCAGGACCCGACCGTCACGGTGCGGGTGAAGGTGGAAGAGTGGAAGAGTGGAGAAGTGGAAAAGTGCGGAGAGGAAAAGTCGCACCTTTTCACTTCGGCACCGTTCCACTCTTCCACGGTCTACCTCCTCATCTGGACGACGACGCCGTGGACGCTGCCGGAGAACCTGATGATCTGCGCGGGCGCGTCGATCGACTACGTGGCCGTGCGCGACCTCACCGACGACGCGCGGCCGGTCTACGTCATGGCGAAGGCGCGGCTCTCGACGCTCTTCAGGAAGCCGGAGCAGTACGAGCTCGTCGCCGAATTCAAGGGCGACGCGCTGAAGGGGACGCGCTACGAGCCGATCTTCCCGTACTACGCCGACAAGGCCGCCGAGGGCGCGTTCCGCGTCCTCAACGACGACTACGTGACGACCGACGACGGCACGGGCCTCGTCCACATCGCCCCGGCCTACGGCGAGGACGACTTCCGCGTCTGCCAGGCCGCCGGCATGAGGGCCATCGTCGATCCGCTCGACGCGGCCTGCGCGTTTACGGACGAGATCCCCGAATACAGGGGGCGCTTCTGCAAGGACTGCGACAAGGACATCATCCGGCGGCTCAAGGCCGAGGGCAAGCTCGTCCACCAGGCGACGATCACCCACTCGTACCCGTTCTGCGACCGCACCGACACGCCGCTCATCTACCGCGCGATCGATGCCTGGTACGTGCGCGTCGAGGACCTGCACGAACGCCTCGCGAAGAACAACGCGACCGTCCACTGGACGCCCGCCTACGTCGGCGAGAAGCGCTTCGGCAACTGGCTCGGCGAGGCGCGCGACTGGAACATCTCGCGCAACCGCTTCTGGGGCAGCTGCATCCCGGTCTGGATCAACGACGCCGACCCCGACGACATGATCTGCGTCGGCTCGATCGCGGAGCTGGAGGCCCTGTCGGGCGAGAGGGTGACCGACCTCCACAAGCATTTCGTCGATAGGATCGTCATCAGGAAGGACGGCAAGACCTACCACCGCACGCCCGAAGTGCTCGACTGCTGGTTCGAGAGCGGCTCGATGCCGTACGCCCAGCAGCACTACATGGGCCGAACGGACGGGGCCTCCGGCGGTTCCGCACCCTTGCCCGTGGACGATGCCGTTTCCCGGTTCTTCCCGGCCGACTTCATCGCCGAGGGGCTTGACCAGACGCGCGGGTGGTTCTACACGCTCATGGTGCTGGGCACGTGCCTCTTCGACCAGAGCCCGTACCGCAACGTGATCGTGAACGGGCTCGTCCTCGCCGAGGACGGCAAGAAGATGTCGAAGCGCCTGAAGAACTACCCCGACCCGAACCTCATGCTCGACACGTACGGGGCGGACGCGATCCGCCTCTACATGATCTACTCGCCGGTCGTGAAGGCCGAGTCGCTGAAGTTCTCCGAGAACGGCGTCAAGCAGATCCTGCGCGACCTGCTGATCCCGTGGTGGAACGCCTACTCGTTCTTCGTCACCTACGCGAACGTCGACGGGTTCCATGACGCGGAGGTCGTCTACCCCGAAAGCGCGAACGTGCTCGACCGGTGGATCGTCTCGTCGATGGAGACGCTGATCGCCGACGTCACGGCGGCGATGGACGCCTACGACCTGCAGAAGTCGGTGCGTCCGTTCGTCAAGTTCGTCGAGGACCTCACGAACTGGTACATCCGCCGCAGCCGCCGCCGCTTCTGGAAGTCGACGGACGACGGCGACAAGCTCGCCGCGTACCGGACGCTCCGCTACGTGCTCGTGCAGCTCGCGAAGGTCGCCGCGCCGTTCACGCCGTTCATCGCCGAGGAGATCTACACGAACCTGAAGGGCGCAGGCGACCCCGAGTCGGTGCACCTCTGCGACTTCCCGACGGCGAACGCCGCCGCGCGCCAGCCGGAACTGGAGCGCGCGATGGCCGAGGTGCAGCAGGTCGTCGAGCTGGGGCGCCGCCTCAGGGC
>CAKUGW010000003.1 GCA_934654805.1 uncultured Kiritimatiellota bacterium | reverse complement strand
GACAGGCGATCCCTTCGCTCCTCCCGTGCGACTGTCGGCTCCGGCGGGCCACGGGCGGCTTGCGCCGCCGCTTCGCGAGGCGTCTGCGTCTCCGAACGGGACCGCTTCAAGGGGAACGCACGGGCGAAGCCGCGGGCAAGGCGGGCGCGGCAAGCGGAGGGCAGAGCCGCGGAGAGTCTTTCGCGGGCCGACGGGCCGGGCGACGCGCCGGTTCACCTCGGTGGTTCAGGGCGGAAGCGAAGGACGCACGCCCGGTTCACCTCAGGGATGGCCTGTCGGCGGGCGCCCGCGAAAGACCTCGGAGCGGACTGCTGCCCGCAGCGCGCCGTTCGTCCACACCGACTGTCGCGCAGAGAGCTGCCCGCAGCGCGCCGTTCGTCCGCACCGACTGTCGCGCAGAGAGAGACAGTTAGGCTTAATTGAGATATCACCCAGCTTAATTGAGCGAAACGGATCGGAAAGAAATCGTTTCGTGCGAATGGCCTGAAGATGGGAATTCACGCTCGCTGGTCTGGCGCAAAAACACTACCTTCGCGGTTGACATGGCTGCGCGAATTATGATATACTACGCGCCGTTTTCCTACCACAAAGGTAGATTCAAACAGGAGGAAGTGACAATGAGCGAACAGAACGTGCATCCCGAGACGCTGGCGGTCCACGCCGGCTGGAACGGCGACCCGGCGACGGACGCCTGCGCCGTGCCGGTCTACCGCACGACGGCCTACAACTTCAAGAGCGCGCAGGACGGCGCGGACCGCTTCGCCCTCAAGAAGGCGGCGAACATCTACGCCCGCCTCATGAACCCGACGGAGGACGTCCTCGAGAAGCGCCTCGCGGCGCTGGAGGGCGGCGCGGCTGCGCTGACGCTCTCGTCCGGTACGGCGGCCATCTACTTCACGGTCACGAACATCGCGGAGACGGGGTCGGAGTTCGTCTCGGCGGACAACGTCTACGGCGGCACCTACGTGCAATTCAACACGATCCTGCCGCAGTCGAACAACATCCACGTGAAGTGGACGCACCTCAACGACTTCGCGGCCGTCGAGGCGGCGATCAACGAGAAGACGCGCTTCGTCTACGTCGAGACGATCGGCAACCCGGCGCTCGGCGTCGCCGACATCGAGAAGTACGCCGAGGTCGCCCACCGGCACGGCCTGCCGCTCGTCGTGGACGCGACGTTCTCGACGCCGATCCTCGAACACCCGATCCAGTGGGGCGCGGATGTCGTCATCCACTCGCTCTCGAAGTGGATCGGCGGACACGGCGCGGGCATCGGCGGCGTGGCGATCGACGCGGGGAAGTTCGACTGGACGCAGAAGGGCAATCCGTTCTACGTCGAGCCAGACACCGGCTACCACGGCATCAAGTGGGGCGAGGCGATCGGCCCGCTCGCGTTCATCACGCGCCTGCGCACGGTCGCCCTGCGCAACCAGGGCCCCACGCTCTCGCCGGACGCGAACTGGATCTTCCTGCAGGGCGTGGAGTCGCTGCCGCTCCGCATCGCGCGCCACAGCGAGAACGCGCTCGCGGTCGCGAAGTACCTGAAGGCCCACCCGAAGGTGGCATGGGTGCGCTATCCGGGCCTCGCGGACGATCCGAGCTACGAACTAGCCCAGAAGTACCTGCCGAACGGGCAGGGCGGCATGGTCGTCTTCGGCATCAAGGGCGGCGCGGCGGCGGGCGTCAAGGTCGCGGACGGCCTCAAGCTCTTCACGCAGCTCGCGAACGTCGGTGACGCGCGTTCGCTCGTGATCCATCCGGCGTCCTCGACGCACTCGCAGCTTTCGGAGGAGGAGCAGGTCGCGGCGGGCCTTCCCCCGGAGCTCATCCGCCTCTCGATCGGCATCGAGCACATCGACGACATCCTCGCCGACCTCGAACAGGCGCTCGCGCAGGCGTAAGTCAGACGAAGGAGAGAAACTCAAATGAAATCAGATCCGTTTGCCCTGTGCCTCACCAATACGGTGGCGGCGAACTTCACGGCCAATGTGCTGCTGGCGATCGGCGCGAAGCCGGCGATGATCGAAGAGCCGGCGGAAGGGAGAGATGCTGGCCATCCTGAAGGACGAGGAGGCGAACGTGCGGAGCTGCTTCGACTGGGTGGACGTCGACGAGACGGTCGGCTGGGAGCCGATGATGGGCCGCGTCGTCGCGCGCGACACGCTCGAGTGGAAGCTCGGCCAGCTCAAGGCCGAGGCCGCGCGAGTCGAACGGGAACTCAAGTGACGGGCCTGGCCGGTTGCGCGACAGTCGGCGTTCATGGTATAATCACGCGAAACCAGCCAGCCTCCAAGAACGGTCTCAAAGGAGTCAAACGGACAATGAAGAAGAAAATCGGCAGAAGGTCATTCCTGAAGTCGGCGCTGGCGGCGGGGGCGTTCCCGCTGCTGCCCGGCTGCTTTTCGGCGAAGGCGTACCGCGCAAACTCGAAGGTGCGCCTGGCGTGCTGCGGCATCGGCGGCATGGGCGGAAACGACGTCCGCGCGTTTGCCGAGACGGGGCTTTGCGACATCGTCGCGCTCTGCGACGTCGACCTGGGCGCGAAGCACACGCAGGAGAGCCTCGGAAAGTTCCCGGCGGCGGCGCGGTTCCACGACTTCCGGGAGATGTTCGACCGGATGGCGGATGGCTTTGACGCGGTGACGGCCGGCGTGCTGCTGGCCCCGCCGGTGCGCAAGGGCTGGGAAGCGTACTGCGCGATCTGAAGAAGGAGTCCGAGAAATGACGAAGATGACGAAGGTGTCCGTTCTTGCCGTCGCAGGCCTCGCGCTCGCCGGGGCGTCGGCGGCGCCCACGCCCCTCCAGACGGCGGCCGGCTGGACGGAGCCGCGCGCCTACACGAACGCGGCGGGCAAGGTCTTCCTCTACCGCTGGGCCGAGCCGGCGAAGGTCGAGCCGGGCAAGACGTATCCGCTCGTCATCCTCTTCCACGGCGCCGGCGAGCGCGGCACGGACAACGTGAGCCAGCTCGTCTGGGGCGCGGAGCCGCTTCTCCGCCACATGCGCGCGCGCGGCATCGAGGGCTACTTCATCGCCGGGCAGGTGCCGGACGGCCGCCAGTGGGTCGAGACGCCGTGGTCGAACGTCGCGCACCGCATGCCGGCGCAGCCGTCCGAGCCGATGGCGCTCGCGCTGGAGCTGCTGGACCGGACGCGGGCCGAGCGTCCGGTCGATCCGGCGCGCATCTACGCGACGGGCGTCTCGATGGGCGGCTACGGCACGTGGGACGCCGTGCAGCGCCGCCCCGAGCTCTTCGCGGCGGCCATGCCGGTCTGCGGCGGCGGCGACACGCACCTGGCGTGGAAGATCCGCGACGTGCCGATCTGGGCGTGGCACGGCGATGCGGACGGCGTGGTGCCGCCGGTGCGCTCGCGCGAGATGGTGAGCGCCCTCTGGGCGGTCGACGGCAAGGTGCGCTACACCGAGGTCCCCGGCTGCGGGCATGACGTGTGGCGGCCGGCGTACGCCTCGCAGGAGGCCCTGGACTGGCTCTTCGCGCAGCGGAAGGCCCCGGCGGCGTCCGGCCGCTGAGGCGGCGCGCATTTTTGGTATAATACGCCGCCCTATGGCAAAGGACTACGGAGACACCAGCATCAAGACGCTGGATCCGGTGACGCACATCCGCATGCGTCCCGGCATGTACGTCGGCGAGCCCGGCACGGGCGCGATGTACCACGACTGCATCTACATCCTGATGAAGGAGGTGATCGACAACTCGATCGACGAGTTCGTCATGGGGTGCGGCAAGCGGATCGACGTCACCGTCAACTACGACACGGGCGAGGTCTCGGTGCGCGACTATGGGCGCGGCATCCCGCTCGGCAAGGTCGTCGACTGCGTCTCGCAGATGAACACGGGCGGCAAGTTCGACTCCGACAGCTTCCAGTTCTCCGCCGGCATGAACGGCGTCGGCACGAAGGCCGTGAACGCGCTCTCCGAGTTCTTCGAGGTGCGGTCCTTCCGCGAGGGCGAGTTCTCCGAGGCGTACTTCGAGGAGGGGCGGCTGAAGTCCCAGAAGCGCGGCAGGCAGAAGACGCCGGAGCGCGACGGCACGTTCATCCGCTACAGGCCCGACGTGAAGGTGCTCAAGCACTTCAAGGTGCGCGAGGAGCACGTCCTGCGGCGCATGAAGATGTACTGCTACGTGAACGCGGGCCTCACGATCGTCCTGAACGGCCAGTCCATCTGCTCCGAGCACGGTCTCGCCGACCTCATTGCGGACGAGGTCCAGTTCGAGAAGCTCTACACGCCGTTCCACGTGAAGACGAAGAGCCTGGAGATCATCTTCACGCACACCAACCGCTTCGGCGAGGAGTACCACTCGTTCGTGAACGGCCAGTACACGACGGACGGCGGCACGCACCTCACGGCGTTCAAGGAGGCGCTGACGAAAGCCCTCAACGACTACGACGCGAAGAAGAGGTTCGACGGCGACGACATCCGCGACGGGCTCATCGGCGCGGTCTCGATCCGCATCATGAACCCGGTGTTCGAGGGCCAGACGAAGATCAAGTTCGTGATGAACGACATCCGCGCCGACCTCGTCGCCGAGATGAAGAAGGCGATCGAGGCCGAGCTGCACCGCGCGCCGGCCGAGACGGAGAAGCTCCTCGCGAAGATCGAGGAGACGGGGAAGATCCGCAGCCAGCTCAACACGATCAAGAAGAAGGCGCGCGAGCACGCGCAGGCCGTCTCGGTGCGCGTGCCGCAGCTGAAGGACTGCAAGCACCACCTGCGGCTCGACAAGGTGGACAGGAAGACGGGCCAGCCGGAGGGCGCCGACACGATGATCTTCCTCACGGAGGGACTGTCCGCCGGCGGCACGCTCGGCAACGCGCGCAACGCCATGAACCAGGCCGTCTTCTTCCTGCGCGGCAAGCCGCTCAACACCTTCGGCGTCGGCAAGAGCGTCCTCTACGAGAACGTGGAGTTCTTCAACCTCATCAAGACGCTCGACATCGAGGACACGCTCGACCACCTGCGCTACGGCAAGATCATCTTCGCGACCGACGCCGACGTGGACGGCCTGCACATCCGCATGCTGCTGACGACGTTCTTCATGCGCTTCTACCGCCAGCTCGTCGCGGACGGCCGCGTGTTCATCCTCGAGACGCCGCTCTTCCGCGTGCGCAACAAGAAGGAGCAGCACTACTGCTTCTCGGACGCGGAACGCGAGGCGGCGATCAGGAAGTGCGGGCGCGGCTGCGAGATCACGCGCTTCAAGGGCCTCGGCGAGCTGAACGCGGAGGAGTTCAAGGACTTCATCGGCCCGGACATGCGGCTGACGCCCGTCACCTGCGCGGACGACCAGGACGTCGAGAAGACGATCAAGTTCTACATGGGCGGCAACACGCCCGAGCGCAAGGGCTACATCATGGACTCGCTCGTCTGCGACGCGGCGGAGTTCTGAGCGAATGCCTCCATCTGACATGCCTGACCGATCCGAGAAGAGCCCGTCCGCCGCGTGCGCGCAAAAGGCCCTGAAGGTGTCCGCCAAGGCGCGCTATGCGCTGCGGATCCTGCTGGACGTGGCGACGCATGCGTCGTCGGAGACGCCCCGCACGGGCGCGGCGATCGCCAAGGCGCAGCAGATTTCCGAGAAGTTCCTCTCGCGCATCGTCGTGACGCTCCGCGAGAGGGGCATGCTGCGCAGCGTGCGCGGCAACGTCGGCGGCTTCCAGCTCGCGATGAGCCCGGACGACATCCGGCTGCTGGACGTCGTGGAGGCCGTGCAGGGGCCTCTGGCCATCCTCGACTGCCTTGCGCCCGGCGCGGCGTGTCCGCGTCAGGCGACGTGCCTCGCGTGGCGCGTGTGGGCGGACGTCAACGCCTCCTTTGCGGCCACGCTGGCGAAGGTCACGCTCGCGTCGATCCTGCGCCGAGACCCCAACGCCGCTCGGGCGCTCGACTACTGCATCTGACGCGGGCTGCCGTCGCGCAGAGCCGCAGCGGACGGCGGGCGCGTGGCGACTTTGGTATAATACGCGCATGAAGTTCGAAGACAACCTCAAGAAACTCGAGGGGCTCGTGGCCCGGATGGAGTCCGGCACGCTCAATCTCGACGACATGATCAAGGCGTTCGAAGAGGGCCGTGCGCTTGTGGCGACGTGCCAGAAAGACCTGGAGTCCATCCGCCAGCGCATCGAAAAGGTCACGAAGGCCGGCACGCCCGTTCCGCTCGAAACCTGATCGCCCAAACCTTCCGAGCCATTTCGATGAAACAGATCTACGTTCAGGCGCAGGCCGATCACATCGCCTCGCTTTTCAAGGGGACGCCGCTCGCGGCCGTCGAGGAACTCGTCTGGAACGCGCTGGACGCGGACGCAAAGGAGGTCAAGGTCGACCTCGTCACGAATCCGCTCGGCGCGGTCGAGGCCGTGCGCATTTCGGACGACGGCACGGGCATTGACGTCATCCGCGCCGACCAGACCTTCGGCAACCTCGGCGGCAGCTGGAAGCGCACGGGAAAGGGCACGGCGACGGCGGGCCGCCGCCTGCACGGCCGCCACGGGCGCGGGCGCTTCAAGGCTTTCGCGCTCGGCACGGATGTCGAGTGGCGCACGACGATGCGCGCGGGAGACCGGCTCCTGTCCTACAGGCTCTCCGGCACGGCGGAGCGTCCCGGCGTCTTCGCGCTCGAGGATGCGCCGGCGGGTTTCGCGACGGGCACCGAGGTCTACGTCACGAACGTGCGCGCGACGGTCGATTCGCTGCTGGACGCGGGCGAGACCGTGCAGAGCCTCGCGGCGAAGTTCGCGCTCTACCTGAAGAGCTACCCGGACGTGCGGATCTACTTCAACGGCCTGCCCGTGACGCCTGTCATCGTGCAGAAGCAGGTGACCGACTATCGGCTCGCGCTGCCGGGCGGGGCGGAGGCGAAGCTGGAGGTCATCGAGTGGAAGCGCAAGTTCGTCGGTTCGGGCCGTCTCGTCTTCGCGGGGCCGGACGGCTTCCAGCTCCATGAGCAGTCGGCGGGCGTCCGCTCGGGCGCGGGCCTCAGCTTCACGGCCTACCTCGTCTCGCCGCGCTTTCCGGCGCTCGCGGCCGAGAACGCGCTCGTGATGGACGAGCTCAATCCCGAAGTGCGCCAGTACCTTGACGCGACGAAGAAGACGCTGAAGGCGCACTTCCTCGCCCTCGGCGGCGAGAAGACCGCGTTCGAGCGCGAGTGGGAGGAGCGCATCGGCGCGTTTTCGGTGGACGAGCGCAAGACGCTGCTGGCGCTGCTCAAGAGGTCCCTCAAGTCGCAGAAAGCGTAATTATGGTATACTACGCACCCAATTCGTACGGTTTTAAGGCTCTTTGACATGACAGCGACACGCAGACAGGCCCGCGAGTGGGCGATTCAGATGCTGACGGCGGCGGACTTGAATCCGCCGCGTGACGTGGAGGCGTTCATGGCCTCCTACTGGAACCAGATCCTCGACCTCGACGAGGAGGACGGCGGCCCGCAGGCGGTGCGCGGCAAGCTGAAGACCTTCGCCGAGGAGCGTGTCGCCGGCGTCCTCGGCTCCCTCAAGGAGATCGACGGGATCATTTCCTCGCGGCTCGTCGGCTGGGATCTCTACCGCCTCGGCACGATCGAGCGTGCCGTCCTGCGCCTCGGCATCTGGGAGATGACGAACACGGACGTGCCGAAGGCCGTCGTCATCAACGAGGCCGTCGATCTCGCGAACTGGTTCGCAAGCCCCAAGACGCGCACGATCGTCAACGGCGTGCTCGACAGGTATGCGAAGTCCGTCAAGTGACTTCATGGCGCGGGCGCTGGCGCTCGCGCGGCGCGGCTGCGGCCACACGCGGCCGAATCCGCCGGTCGGCGCGGTCGTCGTCAGCGGCGGGAAGATCGTCGGCGAGGGCTTTCACCGCAAGGCCGGGACGGATCATGCCGAAGTCGCCGCGCTCGGGAACGCGCGCCGCCGTCTCGGCCGTGCGGCGGAGGCGGCATTCCGTGACGCGACGCTCTACGTGACGCTGGAGCCGTGCTCGCGGCCGGGGCGCGTCGGCGCGTGTACGGACGCGATTGCGGCGGCGGGCATCCCGAACGTCGTCTACGCCGTGCCAGACCCGAACCCGACGAATCGCGGCCGCGCGGCGCGGGCGCTGGCGAGGGCGGGCGTCCGCTGCGAGCGCTTCCGCGGCGACGCCGAGATCCTGACGGCGGCGCGGCGGCTGGTCGCGCCGTTCGCGAAGCACGTGACGACGGGGCTGCCCTACGTGACGGTCAAGCTCGCGCTGTCGCTCGATGGCCGCATCTGCGACGACGGGGGGCAGGCCCGCTGGATCTCCTCGGCGAAGGCGCGCGCCCGGACGGGGCTTCTGCGGGCGGAGGTCGATGCGATCCTCGTCGGCGCGGAGACGGTGCGGAAGGACAACCCCTCGCTCCTCTGCCACCAGAAGCGCAACGACGACCTTCTGCGCGCCGTCGTCTCGAAGTCCGGGAACCTGCCGCGCGACGCGCAGGTCTTCACCGACGGACGCAACCCGACGCTCGTCTTCCGCGACGCGGCGGAGGCGGTTCGCGAGCTGGGGCGGCGCGGCGCGCTGCACGTCCTCTGCGAGGGCGGGCTGAAGCTCGCGACGTCGCTTGCCGAGGCGGGGCTCGTGGACGAGTGGCTGACCGTCCTCTCGCCGTGCGTCATCGGGCGCCGCCCGATCGGCGAGGCGCTGCGCCTGAGGCTCGACTCGTGCGTGTGCTGCGACGCGCAGGCCGGCGACATCCTCGCGCGCTGCATCGCGCGGTGATGCGGCATCAGCGCTTCTGCCGGGCGGACACGGCACTGGCGAGAGTCGCCGCGCCGTGTCGCGGAAAAGTGGTATAATACGTCTCCCACTATTTTTTGAAGAGAGGAACACAGACGCACAATGGCAGACTGCTCGCACATTCGCAGGTTCACGGACGCGGCGGACTACACGAAGGGCTTCATCGTCCAGGACGAGATCGACAAGTACCTGCCCGGCGGCCGGCACTTCATCGACGATGCGGCGATCTGCCGCCTCATCGCCGAGACGGACGGCCAGGCCCCCGACCCCGTGCGGGTGCGCGAGATCGTCGCCAAGGCGGAGTCGACGTGCGAGACCCTGCTCCCGGAGGAGACGGCCGTCCTCATGCAGGTGACGGACCCGGCGCTCTTCGAGGAGATGCGCGCGGCCGCCGACCGCATCAAGCACAAGGTCTACGACAACCGCATCGTCATGTTCGCGCCGCTCTACATGTCGAACCTCTGCGTGAACGGCTGCCGCTACTGCGGCTTCCGCGCGGGGAACGCCCTGCAGAAGCGCCGCGTCCTCACCATGGACGAGCTGAAGCAGGAGCTCGACGTCCTCGCCGGCCGCATCGGCCACAAGCGCCTCATCGCCGTCTACGGGGAGCATCCGACGACCTCGACCGAGTACATCGCCGAGACGATCGAGACGTGCTACGCCCGCAAGGCGCCCGCGCCGCGCACGGGCAGGCTCAACTCGATCCGCCGCGTGAACGTGAACGCCGCGCCGCTGCCCGTCGCCGACCTGAAGGTGCTGCGGTCGGTCGGCATCGGCACGTTCCAGGTCTTCCAGGAGACGTACAACCGCCGGCTCTACGAGTCGATGCACCCGGCGTGGAGCGTGAAGGGCAACTACGACTGGCGCACGACGTGCTTCCACCGCTGCCTGGAGGCGGGCGTGGACGACGTGGGCTTCGGCGTCCTCTACGGGCTCTGCGACTGGCGCTATGAGCTGCTGGCGACGGTCATGCACGCGCGCGACCTGGAGCGCTGGTTCAACATCGGGCCGCACACGCTCTCGTTCCCGCGCCTGGAGCCGGCGAGCGGCACGCGCGTGCCGGAGGAGTCGCCGTGGCTCATCGATGACGCGACGTTCGCGCGCATCCTCGTCATCGCGCGCCTCTCCGTGCCGTACACGGGCATCATCGTCACGGCGCGCGAAAGCCCGGCCTCGCGCAACCGGGTGCTGGACCACGGCATGACGCAGCTCGACTGCTCCTCGAACATCGCGATCAAGGGCTACAGCGACTTCGACGACGAGGCGCACCAGGAGAAGGAGCGCCAGCAGTTCATGCTCGGCGACAGCCGCTCCATCGACGAGATGGTGCGCTACCTCGCGGGGCGCGGCGTCATCACGTCGTTCTGCACGGCGGGCTACCGCTGCGGGCGGACCGGCGGGTGCATCATGGACGCGCTGAAGACGGGCCGCGAGGGCAAGTTCTGCAAGATCAACGCGGTGCTGACGTTCCGCGAGTGGCTGGACGACTTCGCGTCCGACGCGACGCGCGCGATCGGCGACCGGCTGATCGAGAAGGAGCTCGCGGACATCAAGGCGTGGCTGCCGAAGTTCTACCCGACGGTGCTGAAGCAGTACGAGGCGACCTGCCGGGGCGAACGCGACCTCTTTTTCTGAAGGGGCCGAGCCCCACAATCCGGCCTGTGACGTCGCGCGGGCGAGCGAGTCCCCCTGGCGGCCAATGGGCGTGACGCCGCCGACGCGCACGTGATCCGGCTCCCGTGGACAGCCTCGGCTGGGCGCGGCGTGCGGTTCATGAATCGCCGAAAGTTGGAAAGTCGGTGTCGTTTGAAAACGAGACGAAAATCGTCTTGAAAAGTCGGATTTGTTTGGTACAATACGCCAGAATTCGTGTAAGATAGATCCAGTCGTGGCGTTCACTTGATAGGAGGGCGGTTGACGGCCGAGGTCGGTTTCCTCGGCATGGCCCCCGCCGGGCCTCCTTTCCCGGCGGGGCGGTGTTGGCCACGCCCCCCGGCGGACGCGGACGAGCGCATCTGCCTGCCGTACCGCGCGCTCGTGGCGAAGCAGGCGCGCCTGCTGCAGCAGCGGCCCTCGAAGCGGCGCGAGGAGGAGCTGAAGGCGGTGCGCGCGGCGATGGCCCAGAAGGAGGCCCTCTTCGGCATGCCCGGCCAAGAAGGAGCTGGAGGAAATGGCGAAGGCCAGGTCGCGCCGGGCGACGGCGCGCGTGTAACCTTTCTTCGGCCGGTTCGTAGCAGAGAATGCTATGAATGTCGAAAACTATTCCAGGGCGGTCGCGGATCTGCCGTCCGCCGGGCAGTCCGTCCGTCCAGGCGCGCCGGCGCCGGTCGCCGGGACGGGCGGCGAACCGCCCTCTCCCGCTGTCGGGGGGCAGGCCCCGGCGGGGGACAGGCCCCTGACGGTGCGCGCGGCGGCGCAGGATCCGGCGGCGGAGGCGGCGCGGCGGCTGGAGCCCGCCTGTGACGCGGCGGCGACTTCATGCGACGCGCTGGACGCGCTCATCAAGTCCGTGCTCGATTTCGAGCCCCCGCCGATGCCGAATTTTGGTATAATGTCCGAAAATTCCCCGTGAAAGAGACGGCCCTAAATGCGCTGGCCAAGGCGATTGACTACCCGGAGGAGGTTCCCCTCGGTTCCGTGTCGTTCGCCTTTTCCGTCGATGGCGGGGTCATCGAGGCGACGGTCGCGAAGGACCGGCTGGTCCTGGTGCGCGACCTGGCGGCTGCGGCGGACGTGGACCTGGCGTCGTTCGCGGGCTATGCGGCCGGGCGCACGCTGCGCGAGGAGGCGGTGCTGGCCTGCGATCCCGCGACGGATCGCGTGATTCTCTGGCAGGACCTGCCCGCGACCGCCGACGCGGCGCTGCTGCGCCGCTTCTTCGAGGTGTTCGCCGCCTCGTGCGACTGGTGGCTGGCGCGGGTCAGGGGGGCCGAGGCGGCGGCGATTCCCGAACTGATGATTCGTCCGTAGGGGGGCTTGGGATGGCGTTTTCCATGAAGAGACTGGCTTTGTTGACTGTCGTCTGCGCGGCGCTGGACCTCGGCGCGGCGGAGATCCCGTGGCGCGTGCCGGACTACTCGCTGACGGCGCGCAGCCTGAAGGTGCGCGAGCTGCTGGAGACGTTCGCGGTCGCCGAGGGCGTGCCGATCGTCCTGAGCGAGGCGGTGCGCGGCGAGCTGTCGGGCAACTTCGACCGGGTGCCGGCGCGCGAGTTCCTCGACCGCGTCGCGACGGTGAACAACCTCACCTGGTATTACGACGGCGCGACGATCTGGGTCTACGGCTCGGGCGAGATCCTGACGACGCTCCTCGACCTGCGCTACATGAAGGCGGACGAGGTGCTGGCGCTCATGCGGGACCTCGGCGTCGAGGACGCGCGCTTTCCGCTGAAGTCGGCTTCGGGCGGCGAGCTCGTGATGGTGTCCGGCCCGCCGCGCTACGTGACGCTCGTCGTCGACATGATCGCGAAGGCCGACCGCCTGCGCGAGCAGCGCACCTTCACGCAGCTGGAGACGCGGCTCTTTCCGCTGACGTACACGTGGGCGGACAACGTCAGCTTCCAGCGCTCGTCCGGCAACGGCGTCGAGACGTACACGTCGATCCGGGGCGTCGCCTCGCTCCTGCAGGAGATCATGCAGCTCGGCGGCGAGAAGGTGCAGGAAGGCTCGAACGCGGTCGACCGCGCCGTCTCGGCGGTGCCCCAGCCGGTCATCCGCCCGGAGAACCGGCTCAACGCCGTGCTTGTCCGCGACGCCGCGCCGCGTATGCCGATGTACGAGTCGCTCATCCGCGAGCTCGACCGTCCGCAGAAGCTCGTGGAGATCGGCGTGACGGTGCTGGAGCTCTCGCGCGAGGACGCGCTCGACTGGCAGCTGTCGCTTGGCGTTTCCGGGGCGCACACCGCCGGCGGCGCGACGCATGCGGGCGGCGTGGGCCAGAACGTCAGCAACCTGATGACGCCGGAGACGCTGGCCGGCCTCGGCGCGTCGGGCGCCTACTCCTATCTCGGCAAGCACGTGAACGTCCACGCGAGCATCGCGGCGCTCAAGTCGAAGGGCAAGACGCGCAACATCGCGCGCACCTCGCTCCTGACGCTCAACAACATGACGGCCGAGCTGTCCGACACCGAGAGCTATTCCGCGAAGCTCGTGGGCGAGAAGGTCGCGAGCGTCTCGGAGACGAGCGCCGGCACGCGCCTGGCGGTCAAGCCGCGCATCGTCGAGCCGCCGGCGGGGTCGACCAACGTCGCGCGGCAGGTCTGGCTGACGCTGGAGCTGCAGGACGGCGGGCTCGACAGGCTCGCGACGGTCGATTCGCTGCCGACGAAGCGCACGACGACGCTGGAGACGCAGGCGTCGCTGCCGGAAGGCGAGTCGCTGCTGCTCGCGGGGTACTTCAAGGACATCGACGAGGAGTCGGGCTGGGGCATCCCGTACCTGCGCGACATTCCGCTCATCGGCTGGCTCTTCGGCGGACATTCCCGCACGCAGCAGACCGTCCAGCGGCTCTTCGTGCTGACGCCGCACGTGATCGACCCGTTCGTCAGCTTCCTGTCGCCGACGCAGGACGTCTCGACCGTCCAGCTCCTGCGCCAGCGCGACGTGACGGGCGCCGAGCTGATGTCCGACGCGGCCGACCGCGACGACATGGCCCGCAAGGAGCGCGAGGCGGCGCTGAAGGAGCGGCGGACGATCCGCCACGAGCAGTTCGACGAGACCTACCGTCGCAACGAGAAGGAGCGCGGCCTCCGCCAGGAACAGCGCGAGGCGGTGCGCGAGGAGAGCCGCGCGTCGTGGGACCGCGACTTCGAGAGCCGTCAGGAGACTTTCCGCCAGGAACGGGAGGCGCGCGAGAAGGCGCGGAGGGAATAGGATGCTCGACGCGGCCCAGATCATGCGCCAGGCGCTTCAGGCAGGACGTTTCGACGCCCTGCAGAACGAGGCGTTCTCCGCCGCCCAGACGAACAAGGCGGCGGTGGAGTCGGGACAGGCGATGGGCTTCACGCTGCAGGTCATGGACGATCCGATGGCCGACCTCATGGACTCGATGGAGGAGCTGTCCTTCCAGTTCGAGGAGAAGGAGCTGAAGTCCGTCGCCGAGCGCAAGCTGGGCGCGGCGCGCGCGAACCGCAACGCCTACGTGACGGCGGTCGAGACGTGGCAGAAGACGCTGCCCGACCTGCCGGGCGGCGCCTTCATGGAGCGGATGCTCCGTGCGCTCCGCCAGATGGCGCAGGCGGGCCGTTCGATGGATCCGGGGCAGCTGCTGAAGATGCTGGGCGAAGGGTCGCGCGACCCCTCGCACCAGTTCGCGATGGTCGACATCCTGGAGCAGGCGCTCGCGCCGGAGGAGGCCGACCTGCACAGGCTGCTGGAGACGGCGAAGCAGGAGCTCACGCGGACGAAGGGGGCGGAGATCCGCGCGGGCGTCAACCTCGCGGCGGTCGTCAACGCGAAGGCGCAGAGCCCGGAGGAGATGCAGGGCCTGCGAGACCTCTATCGCGGCGAGGTGCTGGGCTTCAAGTCGCCGCAGAACTGCTTCGCGTCGCTGCTGCAGACGCGCGGGGCGGGCCGGCTTGCCGACGCGATCGACTTCCTGATCAAGGGCTGCGGCGTCGACCTGCAGAGCCCGTCCCCGTCGCAGAGCCCGGAGGAGCTGCGCCGCATCCTCGGCGACCTCCAGTGCGTGCAGGTGCTGAAGACCTGCCTCGACAAGCTCACCGTGCTGTCGGGCAAGATGGCTTCGCAGTTCGGCGAGCCGTGCCTCCTCAGCGGCGAGAAGTTGACGGGGCGCGTCATGGACTTCACGCAGATGCCGTTCGTGAACGCCGCGAACATCGCCTCGCTCGTCTCCACGTGCGGCCTGTCGCAACTGCTCGCGCAAATCTACTTCTGCACGGGCCTCATCGACGTCTTCCGCCAGCTTTCGCCTCGCCTCTTCGACCAGGAGGCCGATCGCTTCCGGCTGGAGGACGCCGCGCAGGAGCACCTTGACGGGCTCGTCGCCCTGCAGGAAGAGGCGGATCGCAAGAATCAGGAGGGGGAAGGAGGGCGCGCGGCATGATCGCCTCCTGGATCGCCGAGACAGTGCGCGCCTTCGGGCGTTCGCTCGGGCTGTCGTCGTTCGCGCTCAACGACCGCGGCGCAGCGGGCGTGCGCTTCGAGAACGGGCGTGCGCTCTATCTGGAGTATGGCGAGGGCGGGCTGATGGTCTCGGTCGGCCTTGCGGCCGATGCGTCGGCGGACACGATGCGCAGGCTCCTGACGCGCGCGCATCCGGCCGCGCAGGCGGCGGGCCTCAAGATTCGGGCTGTCCGGCTCGAGAAGACGGGCGAGGCGCGCTTCGTGACGCGCCTCGACGAGCGCGACCTGACGGCGGCGGGGCTGGAGCAGGCGTTCCGCGCGCTCTGGCAGGCGGCGGATGTCTTCGGGAGGTCCGTGGCATGAACCTGAACCGGGTCACGGAAGGCGTCAGCTTCAACACGGGCATCTCGATGTCCGAGTACAACGAGGCGCCGGCGGGGCAGACCAGGGGGATGACGCAGGGGAAGGTCCTGCCGGGCTCGACGACCGTCTCCGAGGCCCTGAACGGCATCTTCCCGAAGGACCCGACGGTCAGCGGCGCCATCCTCGGCATGCTGGCGGCCGAGGGGAACTCGACGCTCCTGCGCTCGGCGAACGGCTTCCGCCAGGCGACGCACAAGGCGATTCGGACGCTGCGCGGGCGGAAGGGCGCGGCGGCGCAGCGGGCGGCGGACGAGCTGGAGGCGCTTTTGGAGGACACGGAGCTCCTGGACTTCTACCGGGCGTCGCTCCTGGAGAGCTAGGCTTGAGGGCAGACAGAGACATGAAGATCTTCAACATCGGCGGCGGCATGGCGAAATACGGAGACCTGATTCTCGCCTTTCTCGTCGTCTGCATCATCGGGCTTCTCATCATCCCGCTGCCATCGCCGGTCGTCGACCTGCTGATCTCGACGAACATCTGCATCTCGGCCGTGCTGCTGATGCTCTCGCTTTACCTGCCGCGCGCGCTCGCGTTCTCGACGTTCCCGTCGATGCTTCTCTTCACGACGCTCTTCCGCCTGTCGCTGAACGTGACGACGACGCGCTGCATCCTGCTGCACGGCTCGCAGGACCCGAACGCGGCGGGCGCGATCATCAACACGTTCGGCAACTTCGTCGTCGGCGGCAACTTCGTCGTCGGCGCGGTCATCTTCCTCATCATCACGATCGTCCAGTTCGTCGTGATCGCGAAGGGCGCCGAGCGCGTGTCGGAGGTCGCCGCGCGCTTCACCCTCGACGCGATGCCCGGCAAGCAGATGTCCATCGACGCGGACATGCGCGCGGGCGCGATCGACATGGAGACGGCGAAGGCGCGCCGGAGCGAGCTCGCGCAGGAGTCGCAGCTCTACGGTGCGATGGACGGCGCGATGAAGTTCGTGAAGGGCGACGCGGTCGCCGGCCTCATCATCACCGCGATCAACATCATCGGCGGCATCCTCATCGGCATGCTGATGTTCGACAAGGAGGTCACGTGGTGCGTCAAGCGCTTCGGCATCCTGACGATCGGCGACGGCCTCGTCGGGCAGATTCCCGCGCTCCTCATCTCCATCACGTCGGGCGTCATCGTCACGCGCGTCGGCGAGGAGAAGTCGAAGCCCCTCGGACAGGACATCGTCAACCAGATCTTCGCGCAGCCGAAGGCCCTCATCCTCGGCGCGTGCGTGCTCGTCGCGATCGGCCTCATTCCCGGCTTCCCGAAGGTGCAGCTCTTCGGCCTCGCCGCCGGCGTCGCGTTCGTCGGCTGGTCGCTCAAGAAGAAGGCGGAGAAGGCCGCCGCCGAGGCCGCGCACCGCGAGGACCCGCTCGCCGCCGCCGCGCCGGCGACGGAGCCGGGGCAGAAGCCGAAGCGCCGGAAGTCGTCCGAAGACGACTTCTCGATGGTGACGCCGCTCATGGTCGACATCGACGCCGACATTCGCGGCGCGCTCACCTACGAGGACCTCAACGACAAGATCATGGACATCCGCCGGGCGCTCTACCACGACCTCGGCGTGCCCTTCCCCGGCATCAACCTCTCGCTCAACGGCGGCCTCCACGACGGACGCTACCGCCTGCTCGTGAACGAGGTGCCAGTGTCCGAAGGGCAGCTCCGCAAGGGCTTCCTCTTCGCCTTGGAGGCGAAGGGCAACCTGGAGGCGGCGGGCATTCCCTTCGAGGCCGACCGCGCGTTCATCAGCGGGCACGACACCTGCTGGGTGGCGGAGGCGAACCGGCAGGCGCTGGACGACTCCGGCATCCGCTACCTCGACCTCAACGGCGTCTTGACGTACCACCTTTCGGGCGTCCTGCGCCGCTACGCGAACGAGTTCCTGTCCATCCAGGAGACGCGTCTGCTGCTCGACCACATGGAGAAGGAGGCGGCGGAACTCGTGCGCGAAGTCCAGCGCGTCCTGCCGATCCAGAAGATCACGGACGTCCTCCAGCGGCTCGTGCAGGAGGGCATCTGCATCCGCGACCTGAAGCGCATCACGCAGACGCTCGTCGAGTGGGGCCAGAAGGAGAAGGACACGGTGCTGCTCGTCGAGTACGTGCGCTCGGCTCTCTCGCGCTACATCTCCTACAAGTTCTCGGGCGGCCAGAACATCATCGCCGCCTACCTGCTCGACCCGTCGCTGGAGGAGAAGATCCGCAAGTCGGTGCGGCAGACGTCGGGCGGCAGCTATCTCGCGATGGACCCGCAGACCGTGCGCGCGATACTTGCGGCCGTGCGCAAGACGGTCGGCGACCTGTCGCACGTCGTCCAGAAGCCGGTCTTCATCGTCTCGGTCGACATTCGCCGCTACTTCCGCAAGATGATCGACAAGGACTACTACGAGCTGCCGGTGCTGAGCTTCCAGGAACTGTCGAGCGAGATCAACATCCAGCCTTTGGGGCGCTTGAAGGTGTAAAAGAAGATGAGCTTTCTGCTGAAGATTGTCGAAGGGCCGACGAAGGGCGCGGAAATCGCGCTTGTCGAGGGGTTGCGCGTCTCGGTCGGCTCCGGCGACGACTGTGACATCGTTCTCGCCGACGGGTCCCTGCCGGCGCACGCCTTTGAGCTCGACGTCACGGCGACGACCGTCACTCTTGTCAAGGGCGACGAGACGCAGGCGCTGACGCCCTACGAGATCGTCGACGTCGGCACCACGGCGTTTGCCGTCGGCCCGGCCGAGGGGGAATGGCCGGAGAATCTCGCCCGCGCCAAAGGGCTCGCCGACGGCGCGACGGGTGCAAAACCCGGAAGACCCGCCGACGGCGCGACGGGCGCAAAACCCGACGCGGCGGGGGCGAACAGCGGCGCGGCGGGGGCGCGGCTTGGCGTGAAGGGGTCTGCGTCCGTTGCGTCTGCGGCGGGCGCTTCACCCGCCGAAGCCGAAGCGAGCGGGAACGCGAGCGAGAGGCGGAGGCGGGGCTGCCTCTTCGCCGCGCTCCTCTTTCTCTCTTCTCTCGTCATCTCGGTCGGCCTTCTCCTCTTCTTCTGGCCGCGCGTGCGCGCGGCCTGCCCGGCGGCCGAGACGGCGCGCGTGGCCGTCGTCGGGCAGTCGCTTCACGCGTGGGGCTGGGCGAAGGGCCTCTGCCGCGAGATCCACGCGCGCTGCGCGAAACCGGCGCCTGCCGTCGTGCCGGGGCCGAGCCTCGCCGAGATCGCCGCGCAGCACGGGCTGGCGCTCGGCGAGCGGAACGGCGCGCCGCTTCTCGCGGGCAACCTCAGGCGCCGCACCGAGCGGCTGGCGATCCGCTCGCTCGCGCTGGCGGACGACCCGAACGTGCGCTTCGACCTGACCGACGACGAGACGCTGAAGGCGGCGGCGAACGAGCTGCTCTTCGTCGTGACGGAAGGGGCCCTGAAGGCCGTCGCCGCGTCGAACCGCGTCGTCACGCTCGTCGGGCGCATCCCGACGGCGGCCGCGCTGACGGAGGCCGTGCGCGCGCTCAATTCCGACGTGAAGGGGATCGAACGGCTGGAGACGCGCGGGGTCGCCGTCGGCGGGACCGCGCCGACGGCGGCGGACGAGGCCCCGGCGTTGCCGAAGCGCCGGACGGCGAAGCCGTCGTCGCCCGACTACCCGATCGCCGGCATCCTGACGGCGCCGTATCCGTGCGTCGTCCTCCGCAACGGGACGCGGCTCACCGAGGGCGCGTCGCTCGGCACGGCGCGCCTCGTCCGGATCGCGGCGGACAAGCTGACGCTGACGGACGGCGGCACGACCTTCGAGTGGAGACCGTGAGTAAAAAGTAAGAAGTAAGAAGTAAGAAGTAAAAAGGAAGAAGTAAGGGAGAAGAAGAGGGGAAAACGCGAAAGGGCGCACTTCAGTGCGCCGGTAAGCGAGAGGAGAAGAACGGGCAGATGCAGCTTCTGGAGATTGAAAGGGAATTGGCGGGACCCGACGGCGCGGCGGCGCTGGCGCGCTACGACGCGGTGCTGACGGGCCTTGCCGCGCGCGCGAAGGTGGCCATGGACAAGGGCCTGCCGCGCGGCGAGTTCGAGCGGTGCGCGGCACTCGAGAACGCGGTCACGCTCGCCCGCAAGCTCCTGCGGCTGCAGCTGAGGAAATAGGATTTCAACTTTCGGCCGAGTGGTCGAACATCACAAACAAGAAACGACAAGAGAACAACAGACAGGAGAAGAAGAACATGGGAACCTACGCGAGCGCAGCCAGCACCGGGCTTTGTGAAATCATCGATCCCGCCGCAGGCCTTCAGCGCGTCGACAGCACGACGGGCAACGTCATCCATACGGACAACGTCTACAACGCCCTCTTCAACGCGGCGCAGACGCTGGAGAACCGCCTTGCGGCCTCGCTCAAGACCTACCAGGAACACCCGGACGTGCAGGCGAACCTCCAGCAGCTCCAGTATGACCTGCAGCAGTGGAACCTCGCCCTCACGACGATGACGAACATCCAGAAGAACATGGCGGACGCGCTGAAGTCGATCGCCAGCAACTTCCGCTAACCGGAGATGTTCGACATGACGGCAGAAGAGGCGCGGCTTCTCCTGAACGTGGCCCTGATGGCGACGGGCGCGAACCGCTTCAAGTCTGCGGAGACGATCTTCGCGGTCCTGGAGTCGTTTCGCCCCGGTGCGCCGTCTGTGGCGGTCGGCAAGGCCATCCTGCTCATCAGCGCGCAGCAGTTCGCACCGTGTGTGGACTACATCGACGGCGAGGCGCTCGTGCGCTTCCCGCGCAACGCGATGCTGTTGGCCTTCAAGGGCATGGCGCTCCAGCGGCTCGGACGCGAAAGGGAGGCGTCCGAGGTCCTGCAGGCGGCGTCGGAACAGACAGAGGACCCGGCTGCCGCGCAGCTGGCGAAAGGATTGACGACATGACAGAAGCGATGATTGTCGAGGCCGTGCGCGCGGCCGGCGGCGGAACCGGGAACGTCGGGGCCGCGCAGCCTGTGGCGCCGACGGTCGACCCGCAGGCGGTCGAGGCGTTTGCGCGGGCGATGGGCGCGGAGGCGGCGACGCCGGTTCCGATGGCGAGCCAGGTCGCCGAGACGTGGCGGGCTGCCCAGGACGACCGGCAGGGCATGCTGCACCGCATGACGGCGCTGGCGGACATTGCGCAGATGGAAGGGGCCTCGGCCGCGCAGCTGACGCAGCTGCAGTACGAGGTCGCGAACTTCGCCTTCCAGCAGGAGCTCGTCACCAACATCGCGAAGAAGGCGACGGACGCGATCACGACGCTCGTCAAGAACGGGTAAAGGAGGGCACGTGGCATGAAGAGGCTTTTGGGAACGGTGGCGCTGGCGCTCGCCCTGACGGGCTGCGACAAGGAGGCGACGCTCTATTCGAGCCTGGAGGAGTCGCAGGCGAACGCGGTGATCGCGGCCCTCATCGACGCGGGGCTGGAGGCGACGAAGACGCCGGGCGACGAGGGCACGTGGAACGTGTCCATCCGCCAGGCCGACTTCGCCGCCGCCGCGAACCTCTGCGAACGGCGCGGCATCCCGCGCCGCAAGTTCAACGGCGTCGGCGACGTCTTCAAGAAGACGGGCATGGTGTCGAGCCCGAGCGAGGAGCGCATCCGCTTCATGGACGCGATCGCGCAGGATCTCGCGCGGACGATCTCGATGATCGACGGCGTCGTGGACGCGCGCGTCCACGTCGTCCTCCCGGAGAACGACCCGTTCGCGAAGAACACGCTGCCGAGTTCCGCCGCCGTGGCGATCCGCAGCCGGTGGGACGTCGACCTGAACGATTCCGTCCCGCAGGTGAAGTCGCTCGTGAAGAACGCGATCGAGGGGCTTTCCTACGAGAAGATCACGGTGACGATCTTTCAGGACCTCCCGCCGAAGAAATGAGGAACCAAGTTCAGGGACGGCGATGATGGATGCGGAAGACAGGCAGCTGATGCTGACGGCGGCGTGGGTCTTCGCCCGGCACGGGCAGGGCGCGCGGGCGCAGACGCTTTGCGAGGCGCTCGTGGAGGCAGACCCGCGCGACGGCGTCTCGGCGGCGGCCCTCGCCGAACGGCTCGTCGAGGACAGCGAGCCGGAGAGGGCGCTCGCCGTCCTGCGCGCGGCGGACTGCCCCGACGCGCTCGCCCGCCCCGCCGCGCTTTTGGAGACGCGCGCGCTCCGCATGCTGGGCCGTGACGAGGAGGCCGACCGGCGGTGGCGGCGTCACCTCGACTCGCAGAAGAAGAACCGCCAATGGGTGGCCGCGACATGACGCTGGACGAGGCACGAGAGCTGGTGAACGGCCCCCTGTGGCCGAAGGTGCGCGACGAGTTCCTCGCGACGGGGACGTTTGCCGTCTACGGAAAGGGCGACCTGCGCCGCCTCGGCTACCTGGATCCGTCCGTGCGCGCGGAGATCGAGCTGTGGCTCAAGGCCATTCCCCAGCTCGACGCCTGGCGGACGGTCATCGACGGGAAGGCCGTCCGCCAGCTGAAGGCCGACAATCCCGGCGTCTATCCCGAGGCCCTGCGCTACCAGTCGTATTTCGCGGGCGCGAAGGACGTCACCCGCACATTGCTGAGAATCAAGTTCCCGGAGGCGTACAGGCTATGCTACTCCTGAAGACAAAGGGTTTTGACGTCGAGACCGCCGGCGCGCGCGTCTCGTCCGATGACGCCGGGGCGATCGCCACGGCCGAACAGGTCGTCGCCGCCGCCGAGGCGGAGGCCGCGCGCATCGCCGAAGAGGCGAAGGCCGCCGCCGAACGCGAACGCCAGCGCGGCTATGCCGACGGCCTCGCCGAGGGCCGACAGGAGATCCTGATGCAGAAACTCGACCTCCTCGACGAGAGCGTGCGCTACATGGAGTCCGTCGAGCTGAAGATGGCGGACATCGTGATGAAGGCGCTCCGCAAGTGCGTGGCCGAGATCGGCGACCGGGAACTCGTCGTCCAGATCGTCCGGAAGTCGATGCAGGCCGTCGTCCGCAACCAGCGCCAGATCACGGTCAAGGTCGCCCCGGAGATGGTGCCCGTCGTCCGCGCGCGGCTGGAGCAGATTCTCGCGGACTTTCCGTCCGTCGCGACGGCGAACGTGGTCGAGGACGCGCACCTCTCCGGCACGGCCTGCGTCGTCGAGACGGAGGCCGGTCTCGTCGAGGCGTCCGTCGAGGGCCAGCTCGCCGCCATCGAGAAGTCGATCCGGAAGAACCTGAACCGCGAGGGCTGAACGGAGCCATGTCATCGGCATTCGACTACATTGCGCAGATGATCGACCGGGCCGTCGAGGACGCCCAGCCGGTCGAGGTCAAGGGCCGCGTCATCCAGGTCGTCGGCACGATCATCAAGGCCGCCGTCCCCGGGGTCAAGGTCGGCGAGATCTGCATTCTCCGCAACCCCTGGGAGGACTTCGAGGTGCAGGCCGAGGTCGTCGGCTTCACGAGGGACGCCGCGCTCCTGACGGCGCTCGGCACGATGACCGGCATCTCCGCGCAGACGGACGTCATCCCGACCCGCCGCGTGCACATGGTGCCCGTCGGCGAGACGCTCCTCGGCCGCGTGGTCGACGGGCTGGGGCGTCCGCTGGACGCGGACGTGAAGGGGCCGATCCGCCCGGAGGCCTACTACCCCGTCTACGCCGATCCGCCGAGCCCGCTCAAGCGCAGGATCATCTCGCGTCCGATCTCGCTCGGCATCCGCGCGCTGGACGGCCTCCTCACGTGCGGCGAAGGCCAGCGCATGGGCATCTTCGCGGCGGCCGGCGGCGGCAAGTCGACGCTCCTCGCCTCGATCATCCGCAACACCGAGGCCGAGGTCTCGGTGCTGGCGCTCATCGGCGAGCGCGGACGCGAGGTGCGCGAGTTCATCGAGAAGGATCTCGGTCCCGAAGGGCTCAAGCGCGCCGTCGTCGTCTGCGCGACGTCCGACCGCAGCTCGATGGAGCGCCTGAAGGCCGCCTATGTCGCGACGTCGATCGCCGAGTATTTCCGCGACAAGGGCAAGAAGGTCCTGCTGATGATGGACTCCGTCACGCGCTTCGGCCGCGCCCAGCGCGAGATCGGCCTCGCGGCCGGCGAGCCGCCGACCCGGCGCGGCTTTCCGCCGAGCGTCTTCTCGGAACTGCCGAAGCTGATGGAGCGCGCCGGCAATTCGGACAAGGGTTCGATCACGGCGCTCTACACCGTCCTCGTCGAGGGCGACGACATGACCGAGCCAATCGCCGACGAGACGCGCTCGATCCTCGACGGGCACATCATCCTCTCGCGCAAGCTCGCCCAGCTCAACCACTATCCGGCCATCGACATCCTCCAGTCGATCTCCCGCTGCCAGACGGCGATCGTGCCGCCGGAGCACAAGGCGGCGGCGGCGAAGCTGCGCGAGATCCTCGCGAAGTACCAGGAGGTCGAGCTGCTCCTGAAGATCGGCGAATACCAGAAGGGCGCCGACCGGGCGACGGACGAGGCGATCGCCAAGATCGACAAGGTGAACGCCTTCCTCTGCCAGGGGCTCAAGGATCGCCCCGTCTACGACGAGACGGTGCGCCAGCTGATCGAGGTGGTGAAGTGATGGTTGAGGCCCTGGTCGAGAACGGCGCGGCGAAGGTGCCGCCGGGGACGTGGCTCTGCGGCCGCAGCCAGCCGGCGGCGAGCCTCGGCAAGACCGCGCTTCGGTCTCTCAAGGGCTTCGTCGTGCCGGATCGCGCGTGGGTACGCACGGCGAAGACCGAGGGGACGGCGTGGTTCGCATCCGCCGAGGCGCCGTTCCTGACGCGGATTCCGGCGCTGCCGGACGAGTCGCTGTTCGTTGTGTCGTCGAAGGTGCTGGTCGCGCCGGCGGCGTCGCGCGTCGGCGCGAAGTCGCTCAAGCTCGTGCCGATGAGCTTTCGCCGGGCGACGCCGGTGACGGCGTTCCGCTTCGGCTGGGTCGTGGCGGCCACGCGCGGGCGTGTGACGCGCGTCGCGCTGGCGGAAGGCGAAACGCTGACCGTGCGGCCCGAATCGCTTGTCGCGTGGATCGGCAAGGATCCGACGGGGTTCTGTCCCAAACTGTCCGTGCTGGACATCCTGCTGCCGCGCGGGCCGAAGAGCCTCGCGTATTCGTTCCACGGCCCGTGCGTCGTCTGGTTCGAGGGTGCGGCGGAAGCCGTTTCGGGAAGGAGGGGCGGCCCGTGGCCTACGCGCTGAACGACATGCTGAAGATTCGCGCGATGCGCGAAGACCGGGCCGGCACCGAGCTCACGGGCGCGCGGCGCGCGCGGTCGGCGGCGGAGCGCGTCCGCGACGAGAAGGCCGAGACGCGGCGCCGGTTCGACGCGACCAAGGACGAGCGCCGCGACCGGATCTACGACGCCGTCATGGGCCGTGTCGTCTCGAGGGACGACCTCGATCGCGCACGGGCGGCCGTCACGCGCATCGACGAGGAGGCGATGCTGCTCGCGGAGGCCGAGCGGCAGGCGCAGGCCGAGCTGGCGAAGCGCGACCGGGCGGCCGAGGCGGCGCACGTGCGGTTCGTCGCCGCAAGCAGGAAGAAGGCGAAGATCGACCAGCATCGGCTCGCGTGGGAACAGGAGGATCGGCGGATGCAGGAGATGCGGGCGGATGCCGAAATGGACGAATTCACGGGAAGGAGGATGACGGCAGATGATGACGACAGCTTCGATTGACCTGAATCTCGACGTGTCGAGCGGAGGCCTTGCGGCGGAGGCGCCTGTCGGCGGCGTGCCTGTCGGCGGCGTGCCTGTCGGCGGCGCGGACGGCGCGGCCTTTTCGTCGCGTCCCGACGTCCAGGCCGTGGCGGCTTTCGAGCGTGCGCTGGCGGGCCCGATTTCGGAGAACGCGGCATTGACGAGGGAGATTCAGAAGGCTGTCGCCTCTTTGGATGCGGCTTTCCCGCGCCGTGCCGCTGTGCCTCCGTGTGAGGCTTCATCTTTGCCGTCTGCGCCTGTTGCCGCAGGCCTCACACGGAGCCACGGAGAGACGGAGGTCCTGGGAGAGAGCCTGTCGGCTCGCGCGCAGTCCGAGGCTGATCTGAAGATTGTTCCACAAGCCCAAGCGCGCCCGCGCTGCGACATTTGCGCAGAGCCGCAGCGTGTGCAGGGCTGTTTGGATACGGGCAAGCCCGTGTCGAAGGTGTCCATACCCTCACCGCTGCCCTCGTCCGCACCCGCCCCCTCTGCGGACTCTGCGGCTCTGCGTGAACCGTCTCCGCGCCCGCTGGCGGGGCCAGTCCCCACGGTTGCGGGGCCTGTCCCCACGGTATCTGGTGCTCTGTCGGGGCCTGTCCCCACGGCAGCGGGGCCTGTCCCCACGGTATCTGGTGCTCTGTCGGGGCCTGTCCCCACGGTTTCCGTCAACCTGGCGGGGCCTGTCCCCGCCGTTTCCGTCGCGCTGGCGGGGCCTGTCCCCACCGTATCCGTCGCGCTGGCGGGGCCTGTCCCCACGGCAACGGGGCCAGTCCCCACCGTATCGGGGCCTGTCCCCACGGTTTCCGTCGCGCTGGCGGGGCCTGTCCCCACGGCAACGGGGCCTGTCCCCACGGCAGCGGGGCCTGTCCCCACGGTTTCTGTCCCCACGGTTGCGGGGCCTGTCCCCACCGTATCCGGCGAGCTGGCAGGGTCTGTCCCCCATGCGATGGAGGAGGATGTCTCGGAGGAGGCGGTGGTTGCCGCGGACGTTGCGCCGCAGGCGGTTCCACAGCCTGTTGTGCCGCCGCCGCTTGCGCCTCTCGCGCCGGAGGCGCCCGCCGCGCCCGCCGTCACGCCGGTCGAGATTGTTCGGACACAGGCGGCGCAACCCCTGCCGCCGGCGCAGGTGCTGGTCGAGGCCGCGCAGGCCGTGGCGGACACGCTCCTGGTCTCTCCGGGGCTGTTGCGCGGGCAGGGCGAGGTCGTCGTCCGTCTGCGCCCGGACGTGCTGGAGGGAACGGAGGTGCGCATCGCCGTGACGGGACGCCAACTCGATGTCCAGTTCCAGCCGACGACGGTGGACATGGCCGTGCTTCTGGAGAACTGCCGCACGCAGATCGCGAACCACCTGACGGCGAAAATCGCGACGTTCAACGTCACGGTTGACGTGCGCAAGAAGAGGGTGTGACAATGGATGCGAACGAGTTGCTGAAAGAATGGCCGGGCTGGGCAAAGGCGAATGCCGCGCGGGTGCTCGACTCGCCCGCGTGGCGGCTGGAGACGCGCTTCGGCGGACACCCGGCGCGCTTGACGCGCTGTGCGGGCCTGTCCGTCCCGCCGATTGTCCTGGACGTGCGCCTCGACGACGAGCCGCATGTGCTGGCCCTGGAGATCACGCCGCTCTTCCCCGACCTCACGTTGCTGAAAGACCGCCTGTCGGCCCTTCCGAAGGAAGTCCTGCTCGCCCTGGTCGAGAAGGAATGCGGCGCCGTCTTTCAGTTCGTGGAGGAGGTCGCCCGGCGGCAGCTGTCGATTGTCGGACTCTCCGAGAAGCCCGTTCCGGACACGGCGTTCGCCGTTTCGGGCGCGGCGGGCGAGGCCCGGCTGGCGATTGACCTGACGCCCGAGATGGGACAGCGGCTCGGCGCGCTGGCGAATCTCGACGTCGCGCATCCGTCGATACGCGCCCTGACGCGCGAGGCCTTTGCCTGTCTTGCCGAATGGACGCTCGCCGACGCGGAACTGTCCGCCCTGTCCGTCGGCGACTGTCTTGTGCCGGACGAGGGCTTCGCGCCGCACTGGCTGCTGGACTTGCCGTGTGATGACCATGTGCGCGCGATTGCCGACGCGAAGGGCGCGCTCACGTTCGCGCAGCTGGCGGACGATGCGCTTCCGCCCGTGCCGCCGCCGACCGCGCTGACGCTCTGGCACAGGGGCAAGCCTCTCGCGACGCTCGAACCCGTCCGCCTCGGCGCGGCTTCGGCCTTCCGCGTCGTCACGGCATCACTTAGGGGATGACTTCGCTTCGGTGAATGGAAAAGAAAACGGGGTCCCGCTTCTTGAAAAGCGGGACCCCGTTCCTCAAGACCTTGTCCTTTACGCGCCGAAGACGTTGTCGAGCGCGTCGGAGATCATGTCGACCGCGTCCTCCAGGTCTTCCTCGCCGAGGCAGAGCGGCGGCAGGAAGCGGACGACGTGCGGGCCGGCCGTGAGCGCGAGAAGGCCCTGGCCCGCGAGCGCGTCCACGACCTCCTTCGCGTCGCCGTCGACGACGAGGCCGAGCATGAGGCCCTTGCCGCGCACCTCCAGCAGCTTGTCGTACTTGTCGACGAAGCTCTGCAGCGCCTCCCGGAGGAGCGCGCCGACCTTCGCCACGTTTTCGAGCAGGCCGTCCTCCTCGATGACGGAGATGACCGCGTTCGCCGCCGCCGCCGCGACGGGGTTGCCGCCGAAGGTCGAGGCGTGGGACGAGGGCGTGAAGACGTCCGCCAGCTTCGCGTTCGAGACGAGCGCGCCCATCGGGAGGCCGCCGCCGAGCGCCTTCGCGCAGGTGAAGAGGTCGGGCGTCACGCCATAGTCCTGCCACGCGAACCACGTGCCCGTGCGGCCCATGCCGGTCTGCACCTCGTCGACGATCATGATGAGGTCCTTCTCGTCGCAGAGCGCGCGGACGCCCTGCAGGAAGTCTTCCGTCGCCGGGGTGACGCCGCCCTCGCCCTGCACGGCCTCCAACAGGATTGCGACCGTCTTGTCGGTAATCGCGGCCTTGACGCTGTCGAGGTCGTTGTAGTCGGCGTAGGCGAAGCCGACGGGCAGCGGGTCGTAGCCCTCCTGGCACCAGGCCTGGGCCGTCGCCGCGACCGTCGCGAGCGTGCGCCCGTGGAAGCCCTGGCGGAACGTGACGACCTCGTAGCGGCCGCCGTTCGCGTGGCCCCACTTGCGGGCGAGCTTGATCGCCGCCTCGTTCGCCTCGGCTCCGGAGTTGCAGAAGAAGACCTTGCCGCCGAGGCCGGAGAGCGCGACGAGCTTCGCCGCGAGCTGCGTCTCGGGCGCGTTCACGAAGAGGTTCGAGCAGTGCGTGAGCGCGGCGGCCTGCGACTGGATCGCCTCCGTCACCTTCCTGTTGCCGTAGCCGACGGCCTGAACGCCGATGCCGCTCGTGAAGTCGTAGTAGCTGCGGCCGTCCGCATCGCGCACGGTGATGCCCTTGCCGGAGGCGACCGCCACCGACGGCGTGTAGGTCGGCATGACCTTCGCCCTGTACAGATCGAGGATTTCCATTGACTTTTCGTTGCTCATTCGATTATCTCCGTTCCCACGCCATCATGCGTGAATATTTCCAACAACAGCGAGTGCGCCATGCGCCCGTCGACGAGGTGAACCTTCTTCACGCCCGCGCGGATCGCATCTTCGCAGCTCTCGATTTTCGGAAGCATCCCTCCCGAGATGACTCCGGCCTCCTTGAGCCGGCTCGTGTCGGCCAGGCGCAAGGTAGAGAAAAGGGTCGACGGATCCCCGGGATCGCGGAGGAGCCCGGGGACGTCGGACACGAGGACGAACTTGCGGACCTTGAGCGCCTTCGCAAGCGCCGCGGCCGCAAAGTCCGCATTGACATTGTAGAGGTGGCCGTCGTCCACGCCCGTGCCGAGCGGGGTCACGACGGGGATGATGCGCGCGTCGAGCATCTCGACGACGGCGCGGGCCGACACCTGCACGACCTCGCCGACGTAGCCCCGGTCGGGCGCGGCGATCCTCTGCGCGCCGAAGAGCCAGTTGCCGTGCAGCGGCTTCGCGTTCGCGCCGCGCCGGCAGAGGCGCGCGACGAGGTCGGGGTTCACGACGTTGTTGAGGGTCTTGCGGACGATCTCCATCGTCGCCTCGTCCGTCACGCGCAGCCCCTCCACGAACGCCGGCTCGTGCCCGGAGGCCTTGATCGCCTTCGAGATCGCCTTGCCGCCGCCGTGCACGATCACGACCTTGATGCCGACGGCGTTCAGGAACGCGACGTCGTCCATGATCGAGTCGAGGTTCGCCTCGACTTCCATCACGGAGCCGCCGAGCTTCACGAGGACGACGGAGCCCTGAAAGTCCTGAATGTAGGGCAGGGCCTCGGTCAGAACGGCCGCCTTGGCCTGCGCTGTGTCTATTCTTTCCATTATTTTGCGTAGTATATCAAAAAAACGCCCCCAACGGACAGCGAAAGTATGGTATACTACGCAATCACGTGAACGGCGGGGCGTTGCACAGCCTGGTAGTGCGTCTGCTTTGGGAGCAGAATGTCGGAGGTTCAAATCCTCTCGCCCCGACCACTTTGGAGGAGAAGACATGACTCTTGCTGATCTCGAGGCGGCGAAAGCCGAAAGCCTGAAGGAAATCGCGGCGGCGGCCGATGCGGCGGCCGCGGAGGCGCTGCGCGTGAAGTACGTGGGGCGGAACGGCTCCATCCCCGCGCTCATCAAGGCGATGAAGGACGTGCCGAAGGAGGAGCGCCCCGCGTTCGGCAAGGCGATCCAGGCGTGGAAGGCCGAGGTCGAGGCGGCGCTGCAGGCGTCCGGCCACCTCGGCGGCGCGGGCGAGAAGGCCGTCGCGGCCGACCTCACGCTCCCCGGCCGCTGGTTCGGCCTCGGCGTGAAGCACCCGCTCTCGCGCGTCATCGAGGAGACGGCGCGCATCTTCGGGCGGCTCGGCTTCACGGTCGCCGACGGCCCGGAGCTGGAGAACCGCTTCAACAACTTCACGGCGCTCAACACGCCGCCGCACCATCCCTCGCAGGACCGGACGGACACGTTCTGGTTCAACGACGACTGCCTGCTTCGCACGCAGACCTCGCCCGTGCAGATCCGCACGATGATGGCGAACAGGCCGCCCGTGCGCGTCATCTGCCCCGGCCGCACGTTCCGCCGCGACACGACGGACGCGACGCATTCGGCGAACTTCCACCAGATCGAGGGGCTCTACGTCGACGAGACGGCGACGAAGCCGGTCTCGCTCGCCGACCTCAAGAGCGTCCTCGCCCACTTCGCGAAGGAGATGATGGGCGACAGCGTGACCGTGCGCTTCCGTCCGCACTTCTTCCCGTTCACCGAGCCGTCCGTCGAGGTCGACTTCTCGTGCCACGTCTGCAAGGGCAAGGGCTGCAGCGTCTGCAAGCAGTCGGGGTGGATCGAGGTCGCGGGCGCGGGCATGGTCGACCCGCGCGTCTTCCAGCACGTCGGGTGGGACCCGGAGAAGGTCTCCGGCTACGCCTTCGGCTTCGGCGTCGAGCGCATCGCGATGATCAAGTACGGCATTCCCGACATCCGCTGGCTCTACGAGAACGATGTCCGCTTCCTGAACCAGCTCGGCTGATGAAACTCGAACACATCCGCAACTTCTGCATCATCGCGCACGTCGACCACGGCAAGACGACGCTCTCCGACCGCATCCTCGAGCTGACGCACGCGATCTCCGCGCGCGAGCTCAAGGAGCAGACGCTCGACGCGATGGACCTCGAGCGCGAGCGCGGCATCACGATCAAGTCGCACCCCGTCTCGATGCACTACACGGCGAAGGACGGCCAGACCTACCTCTTCAACCTGCTCGACACGCCCGGCCACGTCGACTTCGCCTACGAGGTCAGCCGCTCGATGGGCGCGTGCGAGGGCGCGCTGCTCGTCGTGGACGCCGCGCAGGGCGTCGAGGCGCAGACCGTCGCGAACACCTACTTCGCGCAGGACGCGAAGCTGGAGATCGTGCCCGTCCTCAACAAGGTCGACCTCCCCGGCGCGGACGTGAAGGAGGTCTCGCGCGAGATCGAGGACATCCTCGCGATCCCGATGGACGAGCCGCTCCTCGTCTCGGCGAAGACGGGCGTCGGCTGCCCCGACGTGCTGGAGGCGATCGTGAAGCGCATTCCGCCGCCGGAGACGCGCGGCATCGACGCGCCGCTGCGCGCGCTCGTCTTCGACTCGGTCTTCGACGAGTTCCGCGGCGTCATCACCTACGTGCGCGTGATGGACGGCACGCTCGCCGCCGGGCAGAACGTGAAGTTCATGGGCTCGGACGTCGCGACGACCGTCCACGAGGTCGGCATCTTCTCGCCGACGAAGAAGCCCGTCGACCGCCTGTCGGCCGGCGAGGTCGGCTACATCGTCGGCACGGTGAAGGACCCGAGCGAGATCAAGATCGGCGACACGGTGACGACGGCGAAGCTCGGCGCGACCGAGCCGCTGCCGGGCTTCCAGGACATCCGCCCGACCGTCTTCTGCGGCATCTACCCGATGTCGACGGACGAGTTCCCGAAGGTCGCGGCGGGGCTGGAGAAGCTGCACCTCAACGACGCGGCCTTCACGTTCCACCACGAGTCGTCGCTCGCGCTCGGCTTCGGCTTCCGCTGCGGCTTCCTCGGCCTCCTCCACATGGAGATCGTGCAGGAGCGCCTGCGGCGCGAGTTCGGCCTCGACATCATCTCGACCTCTCCGGGCGTCGTCTACAAGCTGAAGCTCAAGAGCGGCGAGGAGCGGGACCTCGACAACCCGCTGCAGATGCCCGACCCGTCCGTGCTGGAGACGATCTCCGAGCCGGTGCTCACCGCGCGCATCATCACGCCGAGCGAGTCGATCGGCGACGTCATGCGCATCGTGATGGACCGGCGCGGTCTCGTCGAGGGCACGGAGACGATCGACGCGAAGCGCGTCATGCTGCACTGCCGGCTGCCGCTGAACGAGATCCTGATCGACTTCCACGACACGCTGAAGTCCGTCTCGCACGGCTACGCCTCGATGGACTACGAGCCGAACGGCTACCAGGTCTCTGACATCGTGCGCATGGACATCCTCCTCAACGGCGAGACGGTCGACGCGTTCGCGACGATGGTGCACCGCGACAAGGCGCGCGCGCGCGGCCTCCAGATGTGCAAGGCCCTTGCCGAGACGATCCCGCCGCACCAGTTCAAGATCCCCGTGCAGGCGGCGATCGGCAAGGAGATCATCGCGCGCGAGGACATCCGCCCGTTCCGCAAGGACGTCCTCGCGAAGCTCTACGGCGGAGACGTCACGCGCAAGATGAAGGTGCTGGAGAAGCAGAAGCGCGGCAAGGCGCGCATGAAGGAGTTCGGCCACGTGAACGTGCCGCAGTCGGCGTTCATCGCCGTCCTGAAGGGCACGATCAAGGAGCATTGACGAAAGGCGGAGGTGCAGAACAATGGTTGAGATTCCAAACGACCTGAAGGACTGGTACGCGATTTCCTGTCCCGTCAGGGGACTGCGGTTCGACGCGCGGACGCTCGCGCTCATAGACACGGACGGCGACGGGCGCATCCGTACGGACGAGGTGACTGCCGCGCTTGGCTTCCTGAAGGCGAAGGGAGTCTCGGCCGACGGCCTCTTCGGCGACCACGCGGACGACGAGAAGGCCCTCGCCGCGAATCTCGCGAAGCAGGCCGACCTCGAGAAGCTGGAGCTGACCGAAGCCGAGAAGGCCGCGCGCGCCGGCTGGGAGGCGCAGGGGCGAGAGCCGGCGGTCGCCGTCTGCGGGGCGGACACCCCGGCGGCCGAGGCCGCGCTTGCCGCCGTCGAGCCGGTCGTCGAGGCGTTCTTCACGCCGCCGGACGACCTGCCCCTCGTGACGGAGGAGCCGGACAGGGTTCTGCCGCTGAAGGACCGCCTCAACCCGAAGCACCTGGAGGCGATTCGCGCGTTTGCGGAAAAGAGCGTCCGCCCCGTCCTCGGCGAGAGGGACGCGCTGACGCGGACGGACTGGAAGGCCGTCAAGTCGGCGTTCGCGCCGTTCCGCGCCTGGCGCGCGGCGGAGCCGGTCGCCCACGCCGAGGCGAAGGCCGCGCTCGCCGACGAGGAGCGGCTGCTGCGGTACAGGATCTTCCTCGGCGAGTTCCTGCAGAACTACGTGACGATGGACCGCCTCTACGACGAGACGGCGGCGGCGATCTTCCAGACGGGCACGCTGCGGATCGACGGCAAGGAGCTTGACCTCTGCTTCCACGTCGAGAGCGAGGCGGCGCACGCCGCGCTCGCGGGCAAGTCCGACTGCTGCGTCATCTACCTGAAGCTGAAGCGTCCGCAGGACGGCGCCGAGCGCACGGTCTGCGCGGTCGTGACGGCGGGGACGGTCGGCGGGCTCTACGCGGGGCGCAACGGCGTCTTCTACGACCGCGACGGCGGCAACTGGGAGGCGGTCGTCACGCGGGTCGTCGAGTCGCAGGTCTCGCTGACGGAGGCGTTCTGGGCGCCGTGGCGGAAGCTGGGCGCGGGCCTCGCCGCCGCCGTGAAGAGGTTCCTCGGCGACCGCCAGGCGAAGTCGGTCGAGAAGGTGCAGAAGGGCGCGGCGTCGGCCGAGGCCGGCGGGGCGGCGCTCGCGAGCTCCGTCGCGGCGATCGGCATCGGCGTCGGCATGGCGGGCGCGGCGGTGGCGTCCGTCGCGGCGGTCGTGCGCGGCATGGGGCCGTGGCAGCTGCTCGCGTCCGTGCTGGCGATCGTCCTCGTCGTCTCGCTGCCGAGCGTGGCGCTCACGTGGTTCAAGCTGCGCCGCCGCGACCTCGGCGCGATCCTGAACGCCTCGGGCTGGGCGGTGAACCGTCCGATCCGCTTCTCGATGAGGCGGGCGCGCGGCTTCACGAAGTGCGCGAAGACGTCGGACGCGGCCCTCTACGCGCTCCTGGTCGCGCTCGTTCTCGCCCTGCTGGGCTGGACGGCGTGGGGACTTTTCGCCCCCTCGGAAAAATGTCAACGGCAAAACGCGGAGGCGGCAGCGGTTGCCGCCTCCGACAACGCCACACCGGAGAACAAGTGAAATGATGAAGAACGAAGAGAACGCGGTCGTCCAGTCGATGAAGGCCGGCTTCACGCTCGTCGAGCTGCTGGTCGTCGTGGCCATCCTCGGCATCCTGGGCACGATCGCCGTGCAGAACGTCATCGGCAACATCGGCAAGGCGCGCCAGACGGCGGCCGAGCAGGGCGTCCAGTCGCTGCACGAGGCGTGCACGACGTACTACATCCAGCACAAGAAGCTGCCGACCTCGCTCGACCAGCTCACGGAGGGCGAAGAGCCGATCCTCGAAAGCGACAAGGGGCTCTACGACCCGTGGGACAACAAGTACGAGATGGAGACGAAGGGCAAGAAGGTCATCATCAAGTCGGCCGGCGAGGACGGCGTGATGGGCACCGAGGACGACGTCCGCAGCGACGCGAAGAAGAAAAGGAGCTGAGGGCAAACGCCAGGCTTTGGTGTCCTGAGCCTCAGCGCGGAGATCTGACCCCAAGTTATCAACAGTTTTCCGTCAATGGGGTCACCCCATTGACGGTTGACGCAATCTTCGGGCTCCCCTTGGCCGGCGTGTTGTGCGCGGCGAGGCCGCGGCGGTAGTCGCGCATCGTGAGGCCGTAGGTCTTGCGGAAGAGACGCTTGGCGTAGTCGGCGTTGGGGAAGCCGCAGGCGGCGGTGATCGCGCCGATCTTCATCTTCGTCGTCCGCAGCTTGACGCGCACGGCCTTCAGCCGGGCGCGCGCAAGGGCGTCGGAGAGCGTCCGGCAGCCGTATTCCCGGAACCGCTTGTTGACGAGGGCCTGCGAGATGCCGAGGTGCGCGACCACGTCGCGGGCGCGGACGCCGCGCGTCGCCTCCCGCTCGACGAAGTCCATCGCCCGCTCGATCAGGTGCGCGGCCGGCGCGATCGGCGCCGTGCTTTCGCGCTCGACAATCTCGGCGCCCGTCAGCTTGATGACCTTCCGTTCCGCGCACGCGCGGTCGTCCATCAGCCGGTCAAGCGCCATTGCGGCGACTTCGCCCTTGCGGACCTGGCCGGTGGAGAGACTCGTCAGCGTCGGACGCGAGAAGTCGCAGAAGACCGGGTCGTCGTCCACGCCGATCACCTGCACGTGTTTGGGGACCGTGAGGTCCGAGCCGTCGCACGCCTGGAGTACCTGTGCGCCGCGCTGGTCGTAGGCGGCCATGACCGCGACAGGCTTCGGCATGGCCGCCAGCGCATCCTTCAGATAGGAGAGGTCGTCGGGCGAACCCGCCACGTGCGGCGAGTCGATTAGGGCAGGTTCGCAGCCGTGCGCGGCGAGCGCGTCCCGGAACCCCTCGAACCGCTGCTGCGCCCACACGGTCGCCGGCGAGGACAGGACGAAGGCGAACGCGCGGAACGTGCCGAGCGACAGGAAGTGCTCGGCCGCACGTGCGCCGAGCCCGCGCTCGTCGCTGCCGACGAACGCGACCCGCCGCCGCGCCGGCAGCTCGTCGCCTGTCGCGCCGAGAAGGGCGAGCGGCGCCGCCTGCGCGCTCAGCAGGCGCGCGGCCTCCGGGTCGTGCGGCGGCACGGTGAGAATGCCGTCGTAGCCGTCGCGCGCGGCTTTCGCCAGCGTCGCCGCGTCGAAGTCGTAGAAGTTCTCGGCGACGGTGACGCGCCAGCTGGGCGCATGGCGCAGGTAGCGGGCGACGCCCGCCAGGAACTGGCGGTTGGACGAATAGTTGAGGCGGAAGGCCAGGAGAACGCGCTTGATTTTCGACATGATGCGGACAGTATAGCAAAAAAGTCGGAAAAGTGTTGGCTCACAAGTCGTTTCGATTTTGCTATACTTTCCCGCATGACGATCAAACGTGTCGATAACCGCTGGATTGCGCTCGGGCTTCTGTGGGTCGCCTACTTCCTCTTGCAGGGAACGCGGCAGATCTACGGGGCGACGCTGCCGCAGATCCGCGCCGACTTCGGCGTCGACGACCTCCGCATGGGGGCCGTCGCCTCCGTCTTCTTCTTCGCGTACGCGGCGGTCGTGCCGCTCGGCGGGTTCGCGGCCGACCTCTTCCGGCGCAAGTGGGTCATCGTCCTGGGGTCGGCGCTCTTCGTCTCCGGCGTCTTCCTCGCGTCCTTCGCCTCGTCGGTCGGCCTCCTGATCCTCACCTACGGCATCCTGAACGGCGTTGGCCAGAGCCTCGTGCCGACCTCATCGACGTCGTTGATCCAGCAGCTCCACGCCGCGTCGCGCGCGACGGCGCTCTCGGTCTACCAGCTCGCGGCCTACGCGGGCATCATCCTCTGCAGCGTCTCGTCGGGCTACCTCGGCTCGCTGGGGCCGGGCGGCTGGCGGTCGGCGTTCAGGGTCTTCGGCGGCTTCGGCATCCTCTGGGTGGCTGTGCTCGTCGTCTTCCTGCGCGAGCCGCCGGCGGTCGCGGCGGCGGCGCGCCCGAAGGTCGCCCGCGCCCTGAAGGAGGGGTTCCTCGCGCTGGCGACGAAGCCCTCCGCCATCCTGATGACGCTCGCGTTCGGCCTCAGCAACTTCGGCGACATCGGCTTCCGCACGTGGATGCCGACCTTCCTGCAGGAGGGCCTGTCCCTCGCGCCGGCGCGGGCGGCGTTCCATGCGGTGATCTGGTTCTACGTCGGCGGCTTCCTCGGCATCCTCGCGGGAAGCCGCCTCTCGGACGCCGGAAAGCGGCGGGGGCGGATCGGCGCGCGGCTCGACTGCAACCTGGTCGGGCTCGTCCTCTGCGCACCGCTCGTGTGCCTGGTCGTGCGCCTGTCGGGCTCGCTCGCCGCGACGGCCGCCGCGCTCGCGGCCTACGGCTTCGTGCACGGCTTCTACGACGCGAACTTCATCGCCTCGTTCTACGAGGTGATCGTACCGCGCTACCGCACGTCCGCCTACGGACTCTACGCCAGCGGGGCCTTCGCCCTCGGCGCGTGCGCTCCGGTCGTGCTGGGCGCGCTCCGGCAGTCGTTCCCGATGACGACGGCGTTCGCGACGCTCGGCGGCTTCTACCTGGCGGCGGCGGCGCTGACGCTCGTCGCGCGCACGGTTTTCCTGAAACGGGACTACGAGTACGAAAGGGACGAAACGAGATGATGGCGGACGAATGTTTTGCGGGCAAGGTCGCGGTGCTGACGGGCGCCGCGAGCGGCATGGGGCTGCGGACGGCCGAGCGGCTGGCGGCGGCGGGCGCGAAGGTCGTGATGTGCGATCTTGACGAAGCCCGGCTTCGTCAAGAAGCTGAAAGGCTGGGGGGTGGAGAGGCTGCGAAGTGCGGAGGACAGGTGCTGGCCTGTCCGTGCGACGTGCGCAGGTTCGCGGACGCCGAATGCGCGGCGCAGCTGGCCATCGACCGGTTCGGCGCGATCGACCTGCTCATTCCATTCGCGGGCGGCAACGAGGCGCGCGTCTGCGGCACCAAGGGGATCCCGTTCTACGAGCAGCCGGTCGAGACGATCGACTGGGGCATTGACGTGAACCTGCGAGGGCCGGTCTATTTCGCCCGCGCCTGCATGCCGCACATGGTCGCGGCGAAGAGGGGCGTCATCTGCCTCATCGGCAGCGTGATGGGCATTGAGGCGGATGCCATCGGGGCGATGTACGGGGCGGCGAAGTCGGGCCTCTTCAACTTCGTCAAGTCGCTCGCCCTCGCGGGCGGGCCGCACGGCGTCCGCGCCGTCTGCGTCTCGCCTGGCCCGGTGCTGACGCGCCCCGGCATGGCGACGATGGCGACCGTGCGCGGCGCGGCCGCCCAGCCGGACGAGCTCGTGAACGTGATTCTCTACCTGTGCAGCGACGCCGCGTCGTTCGTGACGGGCACGAACGTGCTGGTGGACGGCGGCCACCTGTGCATCCCGGCGGCAAGCGTGTGAGAAGAGGGGTGGAGAAGTGGAAAAGTGGAAAAGTGGAAAGGTGGAGAAGTGGAAGGGTGGAGAAGTGGAGGGCATAAAATGAGAATAGGGTGCGGAATTCTTTTGGCGCTGTGCGTCTGGGGCCTTGGCGGACGGGCCGAGGCGGCGGCGGCGCTGCGCGGGCCGCTTCCGATCCTCTCCGCGCCCTACCACGACGACGGTGCGCTGGACGTGGAGACGCTCGTTCGCGAGGCGCGGTTCGTCGCGGACGCGGGCGTCGGCGGGTTCATCTGGTGCCAGTCGAACGACGCCATCGACTTGCTGATGCGCGAGGAGAAGATGCGCTCCTTCGCCGCGCTCGCGCGGGCGTTCGAGCAGGCGGACGTCTACGTCATCCTCGGCTGTCAGGGACGCGACACGGATGAGATGGTCGCGCTCGCGACGGAGGTCGAGCGGCTCGCGGCGGCGCATCCGGCGACGAAGCTCGCGATCGCGTGCCGTCCGCCGCACGACGCGCGTTCGCAGGACGACCTCGAACGCTACTATCGGCGGCTGGCCGGGATCGCACGGCGGCCCGTCATCGTCCAGACCTACTGTTCGGACAAGGTGCCGATTCCGTCGAGCGACCTCCTGATCCGGCTCGCGCGCGAGTTCCCGTCGGTCTACGGCTGGATCAAGGAGGAGACGGGGGGCGCGGACGCGAACGCGCGGATGCGCGCGGAATGCCGCGCGCCGGAGGTGAAGACCGTCTTCAGCGCATGGGGCAGCTACGGCTGGCTCGACCAGCACCGCCGCTTCGGCACGCGCGGCGTCATCTCGGAACGCGCCGCCTACGCCGACTTCCTGATGTCCATCTGGTCGGCGCTGGAGGCCGGGGACGCGGCGCGCGCGGACGACCTTTTCGCGAAGTACCTGCTGATGATGAACCTGAAGGAGACGATTCCCGGCGGACACCTGCGCGGGTTCAACCTCTACGTGCTGAAGAGGCGCGGACTCTTCAGGAACTACGTCTCGCGCGACTACGTGACGCCGGGCGACACGTCGGGGAAGTGGAAGCTGGAGACGCGCGTCTTCTCGCCCGACGAGATCGCCGCGATCGAAGACCGCCTCTCGCGCCTTGCGCCGTGAGGCGCGGCACACGGTCCTCGCGTTATCGCCGTCACGCCAGTTGGTGTGGACGAACGGCTCGCTACGGGCAGCAGTCCGCTCGCTTGCCGCGCCCGCCTTGCTCGCGGCTTCGCTCGTGCGTCCCCCTTGAAGCGGCCTCGTCTGGAGACGCAGATGTCGCGCGAAGCGGCGGCGCAAGCCGCCCGTGGCCCGCCGGAGCCGACAGTCGCACGGGAGGAGCGAAGGGATCGCCCGTCGCCTCGGCTTTCTCGCTTGCGGAAGCGCATTCTGTCGAGGGGAATGGGACGTGTGGCGACAGGTGCGACTCCCGGAGCGACCCGGATCGAGGCCGTAGGCCGACATAGACGGAGCGTAGCGACGTCCGGTCGGGCGATCTGTCGGGCCGACGGGCCAAGATTCGAACGACTGTCGCGCAGAGACTCAGATCCCGCCGCAGCCGCGTTTCACCTGGATGGTGAAGCCATCGCCACGCTCAAATCCCTGCAAATAAAGGCTGAAGCCGCATTTGGACGGCTTCAGCTGCTTTTTTAGGTTTACAGCAAAAAGCGAAACCGTCAGGCGCCCCATGCGAACCATTGGTCGGGAACCGCGCGCACAAGCTCCTCCAGCGCCGCGTCGTAGGCCGCCGCCATCGCCTTCGCCCCGTCCGGCAGGCGGCGCACGACCGCCCGGTAGCCGCGTCCCGTCCAGACGCAGGCGACGAAGTAGGCCGGATGCCCCAGCGCGTGCGCGAAGCGGAAGGCGCCGCGCCCCCGGTCGCCCGCCATCACGAGGCAGTCGCCGCGATCCAGCGCCTCGCCCGCGAGAAAGGCCGTCGCCATCCCGATTTCCGAGATCGGATGGATCACGACCTTCGCCCGGTTCGCGTGGCGCAGGTAGAACCGGTTGAAGACGCCCGTCCGGTCGAAGTCCATCCAGGCGTGGAACGTGAACGCGCAGCCCTCGAGCGCCGCAAGCGCCTCCACCGTGCCGCAGTGGGACGACAGCACGAACACGCCCCGCCCCGCCCGCACGTCCGCCACGAACGCCGCCGCGTCCGCCGAGCCGTCCGTCTCGACGTGCGGCAGGTCGCGTCCGTCGGCCATGACGACAAGCTTGTCCGCAAGCGACCGCGTGAAATGGATGAGCTTGCGCACCGTCGTCGCACGGCGGACTTTCCGCGAGAACGTCCACGCGCAGAGCCCGACGGCGGCGGCGAAGAGATGCAGGGCCCTCAGCCCGAAGAGGCGATAGAGCCCCCACAGGATCTCCAGGCCTAGCGGCGTCGCGGCCAGTTCCACGGAATCCGGCGACGCAACCGGGGGCGCCCGGCGGCGCGTCGCGCACGCGGCGGCGAACCCGACCGGGAGCCCGACGCCGAGAACGAGGCCGAAGCCCTGCACGACCGGGAACGAGACGAAGCAAAGCGCCCCGAACCCCGCGAGGCTCGTGAGGAGCGAGCAGATCGCCGGCTTCAGCGCCGCACGCCCGCCATTGTGCAGGAACACCGTGTAGTCGACGCTCATGCCCGCCAGGAGGAAGCACGCGAGCAGGTGAAAGAGGTTCGCCTTTTCGCCCAAAAGGCCGAGCAGCCCCGCGACGGCGGCCATCGCGCGCCGTCATCTGCGCGCGCACGAAGCCGTCCGCAAGTGCAAACGGATCGTCCGCGACCGGGAAGAGCGGCGGCACCGGCGCGGCGTAGTATCTCTTCAGCGCGTTGCGGGCGAGGCGCGCACGGCCTTCCGCCGTCGCCAGGAGGCGCACGTCGTCGAGCGACGCGAGCCCGACCAGACAAGCACCGGCACGAGGTCGGCGGACGCCCTGCGCACGGACGCGGGAACCGCCTCCACGCCGTCTCCGACGAGATCGTCCAGCGACGTGCGCAGGGCGATCGGCCGCAGGACGAACAGCGCCGCCGCCAGCAGCCCCAGCGCCCACGGCGCGCCCCACAGGACGGCGCGGCGGAGACCGAACCGCTTTCCCCGTCCTTTCCTCATGCGCCGCACCCCCCCGGATCCGCCAGGGCCTTCAGCCACGCAAGCTCCCGCCGCCGCATGCGCGCGTAATCTGCCGGCTCGAGGTCGTCCGCGCCCGAAAGATGGTCCATGCCGTGCGCGACATAGAGCAGGAGTTCCTTCGCCGCATTCCAGCCCCACCGTTTCGGCGCGGCCCGGAGGGCCTGGTCACAGTTGACGTAGAGCTCCCCGTAGATGCCCGGCGCCTCGCCCGGCAGGGCATCGTACCGTTGCGTGACGACATCCGTCGCCCCCGCCACGCCGTTGACCGCCTGATGGACCTCGGCGGAGAACGCATCGTCCTGCAGGATCACCGTCACCGCACGGAACGGGGTTCCGATGCGCGCGGCGCTCCGTGCGGCGAAGAGCATCGCCGCCGTTCGAAGCGCGCGGCGATCCAGTCCCAGCGTGCGCGGCAGCCGCCCCTCGACCGCGATTTGGCAAATGGAACGACCCGATTTCATCCGATGGCCTCCACATGCGCCTCGCCGGCATAGACCCGCGTCTCGCCGACGAGCAGCGCCCCGTCGGACTGGATGCCGCCGCAAAGGCCGCGCACCGGCGTCGCGTCGTCGTCCGTCTGCCGCACCGCGAGGGCCTGTCCCCGCAGGAAATCGACCGCGCGAATCGCCGGATAGACGGCGGCAAAGCCCCGGTCACGCCACGTCTCGTAAAGCCTCTCAAGCGCCCCCAAGACCGCCTCCCGCACCATGGGGACAGGCCCCGTGAAATTGGGGACAGGCCCCGCCGAAGACCTGGGGACAGACCCCAAGGAAATCGCCTTATCTGCGAGTTCTGGCGGGAAAACGCGCTGTTTCACGTTGATTCCGACGCCTACAATGACCGTCTCGCCGTTGCGTTCGCACAAGATGCCCGCGACCTTGCGACCGCCAATGAGAACGTCATTCGGCCACTTGAGGGCGACCTTCGGCGCCTCAGCGGCGGGCAGCAGGCCGCGGATCGCCTGCACGACGGCCAGCCCGACGACGAGCGGGAGCGTCGCCACCGACTCGGGGGACAGGCCCCCGGCCGAGAGGACGGCGCTCATCATGAGGTTCGCCCCCGGCGGCGACTGCCACTTGTGGTCAAGGCGTCCGCGCCCCGCCGTCTGGAAGTCAGCCGTGTAGACGTCGCCATGCGCCCCGGCGCGCGCGTCCAGGTTCGTCGAGGCCGTCTCGGCCTTGTGGTGAAGCCGCCAATCGATCATCGCAGGCCTCCCAGCAGATGCTGTCCGCCATCGACGGGAATGACTGCGCCCGTCGTCGCCTGCGCCGTCAGCAGATAGGCGACGGCCTCCGCCACATCGGTCGCCATCGGGCGTCCGAGCGGCGTTTCGCCCGCCTTCTCGCGCACCTCCGTCGGCGGCAGGACAGGGCCGGGGGCGACGGCATTGACGCGCAGGGTCTCCGCAAAGAGCGTCGCCGCCTTGCGCGTGTCGTCCAGCAGCGCGGCCTTGGTCGCCGCATAGGCGTCCAGCCCGTCGCGCGCACCGTCCAGGACCCGCGTGTCGAGGACGTTGACGACCGCGCCGCGTCCCGTCTCGCGTCCCGCCATCAGCATCGTCAGCTTCTTCGGGGCTTCCAGGTTGACGGCGTTCAGCCGTGCCGCCTCGCCCACGAAGAGCGCGGCGTTGTTGACGAGCGCATCCGGCGGCTGCCCGCCCAGCAGGCGGAGCGCGGCGGCATACGCGCGCGCGGCGCCCATCGGGTCGGCGAAGTCGGCCACGATGTCCGCCCCCGCATCCGCACGGTGCGAGGTCGTCAGCACACGCCAGCCGTGCGTACGCAGCCATTCGGCGATCGCCTTTCCAAGGCGCGCCGTTCCGCCCGTGACAAGAACCGTCTTCATTCGTCCTCCTTCAGGTAGCGCAAAAGCTCATTGAAGCGGCTGATGCGAACCGTGTAGCGCGAATCGCCCAGCTGCCCGAAGCCATAGGTGCAGAACGCGCTCTTCACGCCCGCGTTCGCCGCGCAGTCGAGATCCGTCCAGCTGTCGCCGACCATCCAGTCGCGGGACGACAGGCGATGCCCGCGCAGCCGCGCCGCGCAGTCCCGGAGCGGCAGGGCGGACGGCTTCATCTCCGCGCAGTCGCCGCCCGCCACCACGGCCGTGCCGAAGAGGCGGTCGAGGCCGAACTTCTCGAGGATCATCCGCGTCGCGAAATTCGGCTTGTTCGTGTTGACGCCCAGGAGCCAGCCGCGCCGCGCGAGTTCCGCCAGCGTCTCGCGCACGCCCGGATAGAGCGTGACCGACTCGCAGCAGTGCTCGGCGTAGTGGCTGCGGAAAACCGCCGCGACGTCTTCGCCCGTCCGTTCGGGAATCGCGTGGTCGAGCAGGTAGCGCGCCCCCCGTCCGACGAAGCCGATGACCGTCTCGACCGGCAGCTCCGCAAGCCCCAGGTCGCGTCGCGTGTGGTTGACCGTCGCCGCCAAGTCGGCCTTCGAGTCGATGAGCGTGCCGTCCATGTCAAAGAAAACCGCATTCATGCCCGTGTCCTCCTCCTTGAAAACTCGCAGCCGCAATACGACTGCCGGTAAAGCCCCAGTTCCGCCGCGCGCCGCACGGATAGCTTGAAGCCCTCCTTCTTCTTGAAGTCAATCGCCAGGAACTGCGGCGCGCCCGGGCCGGACGCCGCCTCGGACATCGCCGCCCGGCCCGCCGCGAAGACGACGGCGCTCGCCTTGTGCGGCGAGACGGTCAGCGACGTCGTGAACGTGTCGAGGCCGTTCGCCGCCGCGAACGCCGCCGCCTTGGCGAGGCTGTAGCGGAAGCACCGCGCACACCGCGCGCCCTTCTCCGGCGCGTCCTCGTAGCCGGCGGCGACCTCGCGCAGCCACTCCGCGTGGTCATAGGGCAGCGCGGCGAAGGGAACGCCCTCGGCGCGCGCCAGCCGCTCGGCGGCGGCGCGGCGGCGCTCGAACTCCTCCGCCGTGTCGATGTTCGAGTTCGCGAAGAGCAGCGTCACGTCATGCCCCGCGTCCCGCAGGCGCGGCACGCAGGCGGACGCGCACGGCCCGCAGCACGCATGGAGGACCGCCGTCATTTCAGTCCCTCCAGGACGCGACGGATCTGCCGCGCGACGGCGTCCGACGGATCGATCACCTCGGCGCGTCCCGCGCAGACCTTCTCGATCACCGGCTTCAGGTGCGGGAAGTGCGTGCAGCCGAGGACGAGGCGGTCGGCCCCCGCCTTCAGGAGCGGCTCGATCTTCGCGCGGACGATCCGCTCGACCCGTTCCCGGAACGCCCCTTCCAAGGGCCTTTCTTCCGCCTCGCCTTTCCGCTTTCCCGCTTTCCCGCCTTTCCACTCTTCCACAATCTCCACAAACTCGTCGGCGACGACGGCGAGCACCGTCACGTCCTGCGCGAAGCGCGCCTTCGTCTCGTTGTAGAGGCGGCCGTGGAACGTGCCCGCCGTCGCGAGGACGCCGACGACGCCCGTCGCCGACTTGAGCGCGGCGGGCTTCAGCGCGGGCTCGATGCCGACGAAGGGGACCTGCGGGTAGTGCGCGCGCAGGTAGTCGATCGCGGCGGCCGTCGCCGTGTTGCAGGCGACGACGATCACCCCGCAGCCGCGCCGCAGGAGCTCTTCGGTGTTCGCGGTCGAGAGGCGCACGATCTCCTCCGGCGGCCTGTTGCCGTAGGGACAGTGCGCCGAGTCGGCGAGGTATTCCGTCGCGACGTCCGGGCAGAGCTTCTGGAACGCGCGCAGGATGCACGTGCCGCCGATGCCGCTGTCGAAGAAGCCGACCTTGGCCTTGCCAAAGGAGTCCCGGCTCATTCCGCTTCCGTCACCTTCCGGCGCAGGGCCTTGATTTCGGCGTGGGCGTGCTTGGCGTCGAGCATCTTCTGCTTCTGGCGGCGCGAGCGGCGGCGCTTCTGGCGGCGGATCTTCTCGCGCTTCTGCCGCGCCTCGCTCTTGCGCTTGCGCTCGCGGTCGAGGATCAGCTCCGCGAGCGTCCGCCGCGCGAGCCAGCGGTTCGTCTCGCGGCTGCGCGTCTCGCCGCAGCGGACGGACAGCCCGCTCGGCTCGTGCTCGAGACGGACGACGTTCGAGGTCTTGTTCGTCTTCTGCCCGCCCGGCCCGCCGCCGAGGATGAAGCTCTCCTCGAGGTCTTCCTCGAAGACGGACGCCTCGTCCATCAGGGCCCTGACCCTCTCGATCGTCTCCGGCGAGATCATCGGCGAGCTGTCTCCGTCAGTAGCCGAGGGGCTCGTCCACGAGAATGACGAGCGTCGAGGTGTGCGACGGACAGCGGTCGAAGACGGCCGTCACCTTGCAGATGCGGTCGGGCGAGTCGCAGTCGGCGCAGAGGTTCTTCTCGGCGCACGGCGTCCGCTTGCCGAGGCGGCGGCAGTTCGGCCCGCAGGCGAACCTCTTCGCGCGCCCGATCGCCTCCAGCACGCCGCCCGCGACGAGCTTGTTCTTGCCGATGACGTAGACGACGCGCTTCGGCCCGTAGATGGACGCCGCGATGCGGTTGCCCGTGCCGTCGATGTTGACGATCACGCCGTCCTCGGTGAGCGCGTTCGCCGAGAGGAGAAAGAGGTCCATCTGCGTCTGGTGGTCGCGGATCTCCTTGCCCGCCGCCGCGAGCGCCTCGCGCATGCCGAGCGCCTTCACGCTCTCCGACCCGCCCCAGCCGACGGACTGCGCCGCTTCGGCTTCCTTCAAGACGAGGGCCGCGGCCTCTTCCCTGGTCGCGACCGCCGTCGCCTCGTATCCGCGACGCCTCAGCGCCGCAACTGTCTTCGCATAGCCATTCATCGTTTCGCTCCTTGCTCTTGTTTGCCGTTACCTGAATTGCCGTCGCCGAACGCCGCAGGCCTCCGCGCCGCAGGCCTCCGAAGGGAAACCGATGCCGAGTTCGTTGAGGGGCTCGCGGACAAAGGCGCGTTCCTGCGCGCGCGGATGCGGCAGGGTCAGCTCCGGCGTGTCCATGCGCACGTCGCCGAAAAGAATCAGGTCGAGGTCGATCGTGCGCGGGCCGTTGCGCACCGTGCGGACGCGCCCCAGCCGGTCTTCGATCGCGTGCATCGCGCGCGAGAAGGCAAGCGGCGCAAGCGTCGTCTCGAAAGCCGCCGCCTGGTTGAGGAACCGCTGCGCGGCAAATTCGGGCGGCACGTCCACCGGCTCCGTCTCGCGCACCGCGCTCGCGCCCAGAAGCCGCGTCTCGGGCAGTTTCGCGAGCGCCGCGAGCGCCCGCTTCAGGTACGTCGCGCGCGCGCCGACATTCGAGCCGAGCGAGACGACGGCCCGCACGGCGGCCGGATTGCGCGCGACATAGACGAACGCCGGATGCGTACTTGTGACCGTCACCGTCTCGGACGACGCGCGGTTCAGCGTCGCGCAGTACGGGTTCGCGAACTTCACGCCGTCCAGCTTCCAGCGCAGGCCGCGCGACGTCATCCGCGTCGCCGGGTCGGGCGCAAAGACGGACACGCCCGCGTCCTTCCACGTCCGAAACGTCAGCTTGCCGTGCACCGGCAGGAATTCGCCTTCGGCCTCGGCAACCGGGACTTCCGCCGCGAGCGCACGGTAGACGTTGCCGATCGCGTGATCCGTGCGCTTGCCCGTCGCGCCGACGATGACCAGGTCTGACCAGCCCTGCGCCCGGCAATAGGCAATCGCCTTGTCGAGGTCGTTCGTCTCCTGATCGGCAATCCGCACAATCCGCCTCCACGCCTCCGTTTCCACGCTTTCTCCGCGTTCAGCGCCGCAGGCCGCATCCACATCTCCACAGGAGAAAACGAAACTGTCCATGTCGCCCACGATGACGTCGGGCCAGCGGCCGAACCGCCGCCGATAGGCCGCCGCCGCCGAATCGCACGCGACGACGCGCGCCGCCGCCTTCAGGAGCCGTTCGGGCTCCGACCCGCGCGGCGGAAAGTCCCCCGCCGCGAGAATGGCCGTGCGTTCGCTCATTCAACCGCTCCAACCGTGAGCATGCCGAGCGCATGCGTGACGGCCTGGGCGCGCACGGCCGCGCGGTCGCCCGCGAAGACCGCCTTTTCCGTGCGTACGCCGTCCTTCGTCGCAAGGCCGAACCAGACGAGGCCGACGGGCTTCGCCGCGCTGCCGCCGTCCGGCCCGGCGACGCCCGTCACCGAGACGGCGAGATCGGCCTTCAGGAGCCGCCGCGCACCGTCCGCCATCTGCGCGGCCGTTTCGGGAGAGACCGCGCCGACCGTCTCGAGCGTCGCAGGCGACACGCCGAGGACGCCCCGCTTGACCGCGTTCGCGTAGGAGATGACGCCGCCGAGGAAGACCGCGCTCGAACCGGGCACGGCGGTGATCGCCGCCCCCACGCCGCCGCCCGTGCAGCTTTCGGCCGTCGCGCAGGTCAGGCCCTTCGCCTTCAGGATCGCCACAAGCTTTTCCGCAACCGTCATCGTCTCGTTCTCCCTTCTGCCTTTCAGGCGTCCTGCCCTCCCAGCGCGGCGACCAGTCGCGCGACGAGCGAATCGGCATCCAAGCCATAGCGGTGCTCAAGGGCGGCGACGGCCCCATGCGGAATGAACGCATCCGGCCAGCCGAAGCGCAAGTCGGCGCCGATTGACTCGCCGAATCCGCCGCAGACGCAGCCGTTTTCGAGCGAGACGATCTTCTGTCCCGCCGCCCGCTGCCGCGCGAGGAGCGCGGCGTCATACGGCTTGATCGACCGCGCGTAGACGACGCCGACGCCTGTCCGCGCCGCGACCGCGAGGGCTTTCGGCAGCTGGTCGCCGGTCGCCCAGAGCTGCACGGGAGCGGCGGCGTTCACGACTTCGGCGGCGAGGCCGGCGGCGGCGACGCCCAACGGCGACGGGCATGTGCCGCGCGGGTAGCGGATCACCGTCGGCCCGCGCCGCTGGAGCGCGTCTTCAAGCAGGCGCTTCAGTTCCACGCCGTCGCACGGCTGGACGATCGTCAGGTTCGGCACCGCCTTCAGGAGCGCGATGTCGAAGACGCCCTGGTGCGTCACGCCGTCCGCCCCGACCAGTCCCGCGCGATCGACGCAGAAGACGACCGGCAGGCTCGAGATCGCCACGTCGTGGATGACCTGGTCGATCGCGCGCTGAAGGAAGGTCGAGTAGACGCAGACGACGGGACGCAGCCCGGCGGCGGCGAGGCCGGCGGCGAGGGCGACCATGTGGCCCTCGGCGATGCCGACGTCGAAGAAGCGGCGCGGGAACTCCTGCGCGAACGGCGCGAGGCCGGTGCCGTCTTTCATGCCCGCCGTCAGCGCGACGATGCGCGCGTCGGCGCGCGCCGCGCGCGAGAGAAGCTCGCCGAAAGCCGCGCTCCAGTCTTTTTTCGGCGACGTTGCCGCCGCCGCACGGGGCTGGCCATCGCCGGCCAGGTCGGCCGCCGCGCCTGACGGGCCCTGCTGAGCCGCCGACTTGTCCTGTGCGGCGACGGCGACGTCGCCGCCCTTGGCGCTGACGCCATGGTAGCGCGTCGGGTTGCGCTCGGCCGGCGCGTAGCCCTTTCCCTTCTTCGTGACGACGTGAACGAGCACCGAGCGCTTGTCTTCCTTCGCGACGGTGAACGCGGCCGTGAGCGCGGCGAGGTCGTGCCCGTCGACCGGCCCGATGTAGCGCAGGCCGAACTGCTCGAAGTAGCGGCTGCCGAGGAAGAGCCCCTTGACGCGGCTTTCGAGGCTGTGGTAGATGTCGCGCAGGAACGTCAGCTTCAGCCGATGCCCCGCAGCCTCGGCCGCCGCCTTGACGCGGTTGTAGCGCACGCCCGTGATGAGGCGGCCGAGGAACTTGGCGAAGCTGCCGGTCGGCTTCGAGATCGCCATGTCATTGTCGTTCAGGACGACGATGACCTTCTCCGTCGCCGCCGCGCAATTGTTCAGCGCCTCGAAGGAGTGCCCGTTCGCCATCGAGGCGTCGCCGATCACGGCGACGACCTGCTCGCCCGTGCCCCTGCGGTCGCGCGCGGCGGCGAACCCCAGCGCGACCGAGAGCGCGCTGCCGGCATGCCCGGCGACGGCGGCGTCCGCCGCGCTTTCGGCGGGGTTCGGAAACGGCGCGAGGCCGTCCAGCTGGCGCAGCGTCTCGAAGCGCGCGTCACGTCCCGTCAGGATCTTCCAGGCGTAGGCCTGATGCCCGACGTCCCAGACGATCCGGTCCGTCTCGGCGTCGAAGACCGCGTGAAGCGCAAGCGCGATCTCGACCGCGCCAAGGGACGAGGCCAGGTGGCCGCCGTTCCGCGTCACGACGTCCAGAATGCGTGCGCGAATCTCCTCAGGCGTCTTCATGCCTTTGCCGTGCCAACGTAATCGACAGGAGCGTCTCGATCGGAATGCCCTCCCCGTCGGAAACGAGGAGCAGTCGCACCGTCCCGTCCGGCAGCACCTCCGCCAGGCAGATGCCCTCGTACATCGAAAGGCCCGTGTCGCGGTCCAGCAGAAGCCGCTTTTCCCTGCCGGGACGCACCTCGTAGAGCCGAAGCCGAAAGGCCGGCAGGAAGCCCTTGACGCTCATCTCGCGCTCCAGCACGAGCAGCGTGCCGCCCGGCAGCGCGCAGAGCCCGGAGACGCCGCTGCACGACTTCCCCCGGTAGTCCCGCCCGCCGAAGGGATCGGCCCGGTAGGGAATCTCCTCCGCCGCCTGCCACGCCGCCCGGCCGGACGTCCGCACGTAGCGGTGCAGACGCACGAGCGTCCCGTTCGTCGGCGACGCAAGCGGCCCGTCCCCTTCCACGGCCTCTTCGGGGCACGTCCAGAGCGTCAGGCCGTCCGGCGAGATCGTCAGCCCCTCCGGCCCGCGATTCGGGCGAATCCGGCGGAAGTCGTCCGTCAGCGCCAGCTCGTTCAGCCGCCGTCCCGTCTTCGGATCGTGTTCGGACACGAACGGGCCGACCTCGTCGCTCGCCCAGACCGTCTTGCGGAGCGGATCCCACGCACACCCTTCGCCGTCGACGACGCCGTCAAGCTTCACGTGCCCGGCCGGCGAACAGCCCGCAACGGCGTTGGACGGGCCAAACGAAACGTCAAGCGTCCAGAGCCGTCCGCCACGGTCCTCGATGGAGAGGAAGCGCGAGCCCTCCAATCGCGTCACGCCGCTCAGCCCGGCCGGCACGGCGGGCCGCGGCGATTCGGAAACGGCGACGACGCGCCATGCGTCGGCGGACGTCCACGGCGGCGGCGCCTGCACGCATCCGGCCGCGACGGCCAGCGCGACGCCCGCGAGGCCGACCAGAACGAACCTGACTGTCTTCTTCATCCTCTTTTCCTGACTCGACTTGCTGATGGAACCGTCATTATACCACATTCTCAATCGAGCAGGTCGCCCTGCCGGCGGCCGCGCTCCTCCATCATGTCGGCGAAGGCGTCCGCGTCGTCCGCCTCCTCCAGCTCCTCCGGACGGTCCGGCGGCACCATGAGGTAGCGCAGGGCCGCCGTCGCGATGCGCTTGAAGACGGGGCCCGCCGAGTTGCCGCCCTGGTGGAAGCGCGTGCGCGCCTCGAAGTCGAGCGTGACGAGCACGACGAGCTCCGGGTCGCCCGCCGGCACGATGCCGCAGAACGTCGCGCGGTAGAGTCCCGGACTGTAGCCGCGGCCGCCGGGAATCTGCTTCTGCGCCGTGCCCGTCTTGCCCGCGACGGAGTAGCCGCGGATCGCCGCGCGCCGCGCCGTGCCCCTCGGCGAGGCGACGTCGAGCATCATCTCGCGCGTCGCCCGCGCCGCCGCCGCCGAGATCGCCCGCCCGGCCGGCGTCGGCACGCCGCGGTAGGCCTCCGACCCGTCCGCCCGCACGACGCGGTCGACGACGTAGGGCCTCATGCGCACGCCGTCGTTCGCGATCGCCTGGTACGCGCCCGCGAGCTGGATCGCCGTCACGGCGACGAACTGCCCGATGCCCGCGCGCGACTGCGAGGCCTTGTCCCACGCGCGCTTGCGCGGGTCCGGCAGGATGCCGAACTGCTCGCCCGGCAGCTCGATGCCCGTCTTCGCGCCGAAGCCGAACTTCCTCATGTACTCGTAGAGGCGGCGCGGGCCGAAGTCGTAGGCGAGCTTGCCGATGACGATGTTCGAGGAATGCACGAGCGCGTCCCGGACGGTCATCGTCGGCTCCCACTTGTGCGAGCCGTCGCCCGGCAGGCGGTAGTAGTTCGGGTCGTCGCGGTTCGTGCGGTAGAAGCTCGTCGGCCGCACGAACCCCGCGTCGACCGCCGCCGCGACGGTGATCGTCTTCATGACGGAGCCCGGCTCGTAGTTGAACGCGACGGCGCGGTTCAGCTTCGCGTCGTCCGGCGTGCGCCCGAACGCGAGAGGCTCGAAGTCCGGCAGCGACGCCATCGCGAGGACGGCCCCCGTCTTCGCGCCCATGACGATGCACCAGCCCGACGCCGCGCCGTATTCCGCGACGCCCCACCTGAGCGCGTCCTCCGCCTCGAACTGGATGTTGTGGTCGATCGTCAGGTACACGTCCGCCCCCGGGATCGGGTCGATCGAGACCTGCCGCTTGTCGTAGAGCTCGCGGCCGCGCGCGTCGCGCATGCCCTGGATCGTGCCCGGCGTGCCGGTGAGCTCGCGGTCGAAGCGCAGCTCGACGCCCGCCGAGCCGACGTACTCGGCGTTCACGCTGCCGAGGACGTGCGAGAGGCGGCGGCCGTGCAGGTACTGCCGCACCTGCGTGTCGTGGATCGCGACGCCCGCGACGAGCGACGAGTCGGCGAGCGTGCGGTGGGCGTTCGGGTCGGACGACAGCGCGAGGAACTGGTCGCGGTAGCCCCGGCGCGGCGCGGCGTTCGCCATCCGCAGCACCTTCTGGTACTCCAGCCCCAGCGCGTCCGCGATCGTCCGCACGATCGCCTCCTTCGCGCGCGGACGCTTCTCGCCGCGCGGGCGCACGAGGGCGTTCGTGAGCGCAACGGGGTCGAGCGCGTATTCCCAGTAGGGAACGGACTTCGCGAAGGGATACCCCTTGCCCTTGCACGAGTAAATCGCCCCGCGCGGCGCCGTCAGCTTGCGCGTGAAGACGTAGTCCGGCGCGGAGACCTTCGGGTCGATGTGCGCGCGCACGAGCTTCTGGGCCGAATAGGCCGCGAACCCCGCCAAGAGGACGACCGGCAGCCAGAAGCGCCAATTCTCGCCGCGCATCGGCATCGCGCGTCAGCGGATCTTGCGCTTCGGGCGCTGGGTCGGCGCGACATAGCGCGCCGTCGCGGCGGCGGACGAACGCTGGCGCAGGCGCGTCAGCGCCAGCTGGTTCGGATACGGCACGCCGCGCTCGTTCAGGCGGATGCACTGGTCGGCGCGCGGCGTCGACATCTTGAGCCCGTGGCGGAAGAGCGCCGCCTCGATCTTCTCCGGCGTCTTCATCTCCTCCCACCGCGTCGACTCGCGGCGGTGCGACTCCTCCAGCTTCGCGAGCTCGCGCTCCTTCTGGCCCTTCTCGTTCAGGAGCTGCGTGCAGCTCGACGACGAGAGGATGTTCAAGATCACCATCACGAAGAAGAACACGATGATCGCGCCGAAGCGCATCGTGTTCGTCGCGATGACGGACATCTTCTTCGAAACCTTCCTGTTCCTTCTCATCTTCCCTTACGTCCTTTCGATCACGCGCAGCTTCGCGCTCCGCGCCCTCGGATTCAAGTCAACTTCCGCCGCGCCCGCCGTCACGGCCTTCTTCGTGACCGCCCGCGCCCTCGGCAGCTCGCCGTCCCACGCCTCGCCGCCCTGCTGAAGGGCGCGCATCTTCCCGACGTGCGCGGCGAAGAACCGCTTCACGAGCCGGTCGGACAGGCTCTCGAACGTGATGACCGCGAACCGCCCGCCCGGCTTCAGGATCGCGAGCCCGCCGTCGAGCGCCCGCGCCAGCTCGCCGAGCTCGTCGTTCACCGCCATCCGCAGCGCCTGGAAGACGCGCGTCGCCGGATGGTGCCCGCCGCGCCGCCCGACCAGCCGCTCCACGAAGTCCGCGAGTTCCGTCGTCGTCGCGAATCGCGCGCCCCGCTCCCGCGCCGCGACGAGCGCGCGCGCGATCCGCCGCGCCTGCGGCTCCTCGCCGAGCGTGCGGAAGATCTCCGCCAGCCGCTCCGCGCTTTCGCCGTTCACGAGATCCGCCGCCGTCAGGGCGCCCGACCGATCCATGCGCATGTCAAGGGGTCCCTCGCGGAGAAAGCTGAACCCGCGTCCGGCCTCATCCAGCTGAGGACTTGACACACCCAGGTCCAGCAGGACCCCGTCGACTTCGTTCCATCCCTGCTCATCTGCAATCCTCTTCACGTCGCCGTGGTTGCCCGCGACCACCGTCAGCCCGTTCAGCCCCTGCGCCCGCACCGCCGCGCGCGCCGCGTCGTCGCGGTCGATGCCGAGGACTTCGCCGCCGCGCGCGAGAATCGCCCGCGCGTGGCCCGCCCGGCCAAGCGTGCCGTCCACGTACCGGCCGCCGGGCCTGACGGACAGTGCGCCGACTGTTTCCTCCAGGAGGACGGGGATGTGCGTCTCGTTCATGTCACAACCCCGCCGCCGTCAGCACATTGTCGATTTCCTCGATGTCCACCGCATCCTCGGGCCCAAGGACCTCCGGCGCGTAGAGCTTCACCATGCGGAACGAACCCACCATCGCGACCGTCGTCGCCAAGTTCGCGAACTGAAGGAGCTTGTCGCAGATGCGGATCCGTCCCTGAACGTCAAAGGAGAGCTGCTGCGAGACCGCGCCGATCTTGGCGAACACCCGGTTGAGCGCCGGATCAAGGAGCGCTTTCTGGCGCAGCTGATCGAGAAAGGCGTCCATCTCCGCCTTCGGGTAGAGATTGAGGCACTTTTCCTTGCGGTCGGGCATCACGTAGACGACGCCGCCCGAAAACACGCCGCGCCATTCGCTTGGAATGGTCAGGCGCCTTTTCGGGTCGAGCGCGAAGTCGTGGCGCCCGAAAAGGACGCCCGACCCCACGCCTGTCGACTCCGCGACACTCTGCAAAACCTTCTCTGACATTTTGTGACACTATTATACACTTCATGACACCCGCTCGTCAATAGGGATCCACTGAAAATGGTACGTCTGTACGTCTGGGCGATGAGCAAAATGGCGCCTTCATCTGCTGTCGCGCAGAAGAGAGGAGAACCACGCCCCCTTGGCCTCAACTGCGATTTTTAGGATAATGCGCATCATGAAGGCGTTCAGTCGAATCCAAAAGACGTGTGATTCATTGTCTGCGTCCGCTTGGGCGGCTGCCGCAGGGCCGGGGACGTTCTTCGAGCCGACGACGGGGACGGCGAATGCCGTGGCGGACGACCGTGCGTCTGCACCGCCTCTGCGCGAACGGTGGCGAATGAGGTCTATTTTCGCGGTTCGGGTTCTTTCAGAAATCGCCTGAAATCAGAGCGATTTTGGCGATTAAGAAAGAACTTTCCTATGGCTAACACCTTTGCGGGCCGAATGTGGTATAATACGCGCCGTTATGAGCAAGAAAGTTTATCCCGCATGGGAAGGTTTCATCGGTGGCGAGTGGCAGGAGGAGATCGATCCGGCCGAGTTCATTCGCCTGAACTACACGCCGTATGAGGGCGATGCGTCGTTCCTCGCCGGCGCGACGGAGGCGACGACCGCCCTCTGGAACAAGCTGCAGGCCCTGCAGAAGGAAGAGCGCGCGAAAGGCGGCGTCCTGGACATGGACACCGACATCGTCTCGTCCATCACCTCGCACAAGCCGGGCTACCTCGACAAGGATCTCGAAAAGATCGTGGGCCTCCAGACGGACAAGCCGCTCAAGCGCGCGTTCATGCCCTACGGCGGCATCAAGATGGCCGAGGAGGCCCTGACGACCTATGGCTACACACCGAACCCCGAGCTGCACCGCATCTTCACGGAGTACCACAAGACGCACAACCAGGGCGTCTACGACGCCTACACGCCCGAGATGCGCCGCGCGCGCAAGAACAAGATCATCACGGGCCTGCCGGACACCTACGGGCGCGGGCGCATCGTCGGCGACTACCGCCGCGTCGCGCTCTACGGCATCGACCGCCTGATCGCGGGCAAGGAGCGCGACCTGCCGATGGTCGGCGTCGGCTCGATGCCGGAGGACGTGATCCGCGGCCGCGAGGAGGTCGCCGAGCAGATCCGCGCGCTGAAGGCGATGAAGGTCATGGCGGCGAGCTACGGCTACGACATCTCCCAGCCGGCGACGACTGCGCGCGAGGCCGTGCAGTGGACGTACTTCGGCTATCTCGCGGCGATCAAGACGCAGAACGGCGCGGCGATGTCCATCGGGCGCATCTCGACGTTCCTCGACATCTACATCGAGCGAGACCTGAAGCGCGGCATCCTCACCGAGACGGACGCGCAGGAGCTGATCGACCACCTGGTCCTCAAGTTCCGCATGGTCAAGTTCGCGCGCATCCCCGAGTACAACCAGCTCTTCTCGGGCGACCCCGTCTGGGCGACGATCAACGTCGCGGGCATGTGCGGCGACGGCCGCAGCATGGTCACGAAGAACGACTACCGCATCCTCCACACGCTGGAGACGATGGGGCCGAGCCCGGAGCCGAACCTCACGGTCCTCTACTCGCCGCGCCTCCCGGAGGCGTTCAAGCGCTACGCCGCGAAGATCTCGGTCGCGACGTCGAGCGTGCAGTACGAGAACGACGAGATCATGCGCCGCGTCTGGAGCGACGACTACGCGATCTGCTGCTGCGTCTCGGCGACGCACACCGGCAAGGAGATGCAGTTCTTCGGCGCGCGCGCCAACCTCGCGAAGTGCCTCCTGTACGCCATCAACGGCGGCATGGACGAGAAGACGCACGTGCAGGTCGGGCCGGAGCTGCGCCCGATCACGGACGACGTGCTCGACTACGAGAAGGTGCTGAAGGCCTATCACGCGATGATGGACTGGCTCGCCGGGCTCTACGTCCACACGCTGAACCTCATCCACTTCATGCACGACCGCTACTACTACGAGGCGGCGCAGATGGCGCTCATCGACACCGACCTGGAGCGCACGTTCGCGACGGGCATCGCGGGCTTCTCGCACGCGGTCGACTCGCTCTCGGCGATCAAGTACGCGAAGGTGAGCGTCATCCGCGACGAGACGGGGCTTGCCGTCGACTACAAGGTCGAGGGCGACTTCCCGCGCTACGGCAACGACGACGCGCGGGCGGACGACATCGCGAAGGCGCTCCTCAAGGAGTTCATGAACAAGATCCGCAGCCACCACACCTACCGCCACGCGACGCCGACGACGTCGATCCTCACGATCACGTCGAACGTCGTCTACGGCAAGGCGACGGGCGCGATGCCCGACGGGCGCAAGGCGGGCGAGCCGCTGTCGCCGGGGGCGAACCCGTCCTACGGCGCGGAGAAGCACGGGCTTCTCGCCTCGCTCAACTCGGTCGCGAAGCTGCCCTACGGCTACGCGCTGGACGGCATCTCCAACACGCAGACGATCCACCCCTCGGCCCTCGGCAACGACGAGGCGACGCGTGAGACGACGCTGGCGCGCGTGCTGGACGGCTACTTCTCGCAGGGGGCGCATCACCTGAACGTGAACGTCTTCGGCACGGAGAAGCTGATCGACGCGATGGAGCATTCGGAGAAGCCGGAGTACGCGAACTTCACGATCCGCGTCTCGGGCTATGCGGTGAAGTTCATCGACCTGACGCGCGAGCAGCAGCTCGACGTCATCAGCCGCACCTGCCACAAGAGCCTCCAAGGGCGTGGCAGGCTGCGCACGGCGCAACGGACGGGGCGGGCCGCACGGCCCGCCCCGCCTGTTTTTGGTATAATTCGACTTTTCAAGTGCGAAGACGGAAAAGAGTGCTCAACGGTCAACAGGAACCGCCGCCGGGGTGGCATTACGATGAAGACACGGGCGCGCTGATGCGCGACGTGATTCACCGCATGGGGCGGCGCTGTCGCAACTGGGACTATTGCGGAAGGGACGCTTACCTGATTACGCTGACGCTGGCCGACCGCAGGAGTTGCGCGCTGGGGCGGCTCGGCCGCGACACGCAGAAGGGGGCGTTTGTCGAATTAAGCGCGGTCGGGCGGCTTGTCGAGACGGCGATGTCCGAGTTGTCTCGCCAGTGGCCGGGCGTGGCGGTTCTGGGGCTGCAGGTGATGCCCGATCATCTTCACGCGGTAATTGCCGTCAGGGCGCGGCAGCGCAAGCCGCTGGGCGCGATTGTCGGCAGCTTCAAGTCGAAAGCGACGTCTCGGTGGCTGAAACTTGGCCGCACGCGGCCAAGCGCAACGAACGCCGCGCCGAGTTTCGTAACGGCCCCTGAGCCTTTGGGCGCAACGAACGCCGCGCCGAGTTTCGCAACGGCCCCTGAGCCTTTGGGCGCAACGAACGCCGCGCCG
>CAKUGW010000002.1 GCA_934654805.1 uncultured Kiritimatiellota bacterium | reverse complement strand
GCCAATCTTTACAGGGGGTAAACCATCAACGAAATCAACTTTACCTCTGGAAGCGGCAGAAGCCGCACACACATAAAAGGATGTGCAGAATCGACCCGATCACAGCAAGGAAATGGTATAATTTAGAAATTTGTGTATGCACACGACTCTACCTCTAGTAATCTTTATGGCAATTACGCATAAGGCACAACCATTGTGCTTGGTTGAATCTACTGCATACCCAATTTCAGAAAAATACATGAAGGAATTTTAAGATGAACAAAATAATCCAAACGAGTTTGTCACGTACCGTTACATTGGCGGCTTCCCTTGTTGGGGGATGCACATTGATAGATTATGCCCCTCTTGAAGCGTATGAGATTCGTTCGGAACATCGTGCGAAAGCGCGCGAGAAACGGCAGGCGAGAGAACGTGAGGAACAGGCCCGTCAATATGAAGAATGGGAAAAGCAGGCTGTCAAAACGATGGACTATCAAACGAGAAAAGAGGCAAGCCCAGACGTGGAAGCGGAATACACGCATGACGGTAAGAGCCTTGAAGCTGTCAAAACGTTTTTCAATCAATATGAAACGGATAATGGACGCCCTCTCTTTGTCACACTCTTTGAAGGCACAGGGCCTATGCCAATTGGGTTGCTCAGTGAAAGGTTATATTGTGACAAAGAATATCTGAAAGTCGGTACCTATCAATATGTCGGGCCTGAGATTTTCAGTTCAGCGGACAAAACACGGCCGATCGTCATACGGATGTTCGCCGATTCGACGATTACAAATGGAATCAATGTCATAGATACCGAGAAGTCTAAGTGACAGACATTGAATGTTGTGTTTAACGGGGATAAAATATGCTGACAGCATTAGCAAAAGATGAAATCGTTAGGGCTGGCGTAGAACTCAAAGACAAAGGACTTTCTTTCCGTTGTAAGGACAGCAATTGCGAACATCCCGAACTTGAACTTGTGATTGGACGTTGTATCCGCATCCCACATTTTCGCCACAAGCGGAAAGGAAACTGCGGATGTTCTGACGGTGAGACGGACTGGCATCTCTCCTGGAAATCGCAATTCGAGAACATCGAAGTTGACATGGGCATTGATCCTGTCACAGGTGAGCGTAATCGCGCAGATGCTGTCGTTGGTAAAGACTTCGTCATAGAGTTTCAGCATTCTCATATCGACGAAAATGAACAATCCAATCGTGAACGGTTCTACGGTTCAAAAGGCGGCATGGTTTGGATTGTCGATGCAAGCGGCACACAAAATCGCGCTCGACTTGACCGAGCCAATATGAACAATCACTTTATTCTATACCCAATGCCGCCTTTTGATAAGGGCGGATATCGACGGCTCGTCTCGGAAGACAAGGTTCTCCCGAAATTGTGGATTCGACGCAATGTCGGTATCGTCTTTGACTATGGTACGGACAAGGACCTTCTCTATGTGTTGCCGCAGAGAGGCCGTAATTCTGAGTACGCACTTTGCCAATGGTTTAAACGTGATGTTCTAATAAAAGAATTAAAAGACAATCAAGATGCATTTCGGTTCAGCGAGTCCGAACTCCTTGTGCAATATGAAGAACAAATTCGCGCCGTCAAGCGCAAAGAAGAAGCACGAAAGCAGATAAAAGAACAGATGTACAAGATGTTTGAAGATGCTTATGCCAAGGCGTGCCAACGCCAACAAAGGATGCCGTATGGCAAGTTGGCACTTGACGTAGTGCCAGGAACGAAATATGCGGTCGGAGCAAATGCCTTCGTTTACGAGATCCAAAAAGATGGTAGTTTCTATGCGATTGAGAACCTAAGACCAAGACCGCCTATGCATGAAAATCGACGGCGAAGTACCTTTCGGTTGTGAAAGTCAAAACCCTTTCTGATGTTTGACAAGGAATCAGTCAATGATAATGGCGCGCGACAGAAATGGGAAAGCCATTCCAGCCTCTCGGAATGCCAATGGGACTTATCCAGAAGCATTTTGCCCCTGTTGCAGGAAACGTATGAGGGCTCGCGTAGGAGATATTCGACGTCCGCATTGGGCCCATGAATCCGGTGAACGATGTGATGAATGGTGGGAGGAAGAGTCTGACTGGCGAGACGGATGGCTGCAAGTCTTTTCTCAGTCGCCAAATGCCGACATCGAGAATGTTCTTGAAAAGAACGGCGAAAGGCATTTTTACGATGCCCGTTTTGGGAATTCCCTTGTGGCTGTTTTTCGACGGACAAGATTGCCGCCCGAGCAACTTGCGAAACGTGAAGCATTCTTCGGCAAGATGTTTTGGTTTGTCGAGGCGAATCAGAGTGAATACAAGCGTCTTCGACGGTCGTTTCGTAATCATACGATACAGTCCATTTACGGCAACCGTCGATGTTATGAGAATGACGAAACTCGTAGTTTGCCGTTCTACTCCCGTTGGCGCGAATGTCATATGCCTGTTATTTTTGACTTTGAACAAGTTTCTGAAGGCCGAGTAAAAGGTCTATGGTGTGTGCTGCCGAAGCGTGGGCAAGTTAGACGAATACTCCTGCTGTTCACTCGGACGTTGTTTATTAAGCGGTTGACAGTTGATAGCCGATTGTTGGCAGGTAGCGTTGATGAGGTGAACGCGAAAATCTCTGAACGTGAGCAGAAATGCAAGACGAAGATCGAATCGACAAGAGTTCCGTTTCTTGGTGCGGTAGACAAGCAAAAAATGTCGGCCCAGTTGGAAAGCGCTGCTGAATTCGGGAGTCTCGTCGATAAATATATGCGTCAGGGTTTCTCTCGCCTTGATGCGGAACGCAGAGCAGAACTTAGCCTTTGTCGCAAAGTGAAATAAGACTTCCTACGAACGCGGATAGCGGGTTCGCTCCGCGCTGCTCAGCCTCCCCTTTCGCGCCCGTCTTTCCGAGTTGGGCCTGTTCCCGTTTCCGGTGCGCCCTCAACCGCGCAAGAGTAGGTCAAGATGTCCAAGTGCCTGCCGCACAGCATATTAACAAAGCATAGTTACGCAAAGTTGCGATTTTCTTTTCCGCATTGTGTTCTCATTTCTAAAGTCGAGGGATTCGCTTGTCTGTCTGTCGCGACGGCATCCTCAGCCTTTCCGAGTCTCTCCACCTCCGTGTTCTCCGTGTTCAGCGTCGCCTGCGACTCTTACCAGGCAGCCTTGGGCTCCATTAGGCTCCTCTCGGGCCGCCTTGCGGCATCCCGCGTCTGGGCAAATCATCTGCGCGGATGCCGCCCGAACGCAAGGGATTCAGAGAGACGTCGCGTTAGAGCCGGTGCGTTGAAAAACGAAGAACAGGGATTTCAGGCTCATTCGTGCGTAGACGTTGGCGCAGTTCACCGATTTCGCGGCAGGGCGCGTCGTCCTGCGACCGCCGACTACCTTCCGCTCCTCGGCGCGGCAAAATACTGCACGTGGCTCGGCAAGCGCGAAGGACTGCATGGCGCTCGTCCAGGAACGAAGACCCTATCGAGGCCCCCCGCGTCGCGGGGGACCTCCTGCCGTTGTCCTACGGCTACTTGCTGACGCGAATCGTGTAGAAGCCGCTCGCGCCGCCCTTCACCTTCAGTTCGGGCGTCCAGGGCTCTCCATCGCCAATGGTCGAGTCGCCTGTCGTGTTCGCCTCCATCGCCTCCAGCGTCTCGCCCTCCTTCAGGCGGTAGACGAGGCCCTTGCGCGTCGGGGCGGTAACGAGCGAAGGAGATCCCGCCGACGAAAGGTCAACAACTGCGCCTTTCGCCGTGTCAAGCGGCTCTTTCGCGAACTCCGGCTTCACCGTCGCCGCGTCGAGGTCAATCACGCCGTTGACCGCCGCCGGGATGTCGAGGAAGTCCGTGACATCCGCTTCGCCGCGCACCACGCGAACCGCCGCGCCGTTGGGCGTGACCGTCTTCACCGTCGGCAAGACCTCAACCCTCACCCTCGCCTCGTCCACGCCGTCGGGGATCTCCACGGCGACTTCCGCCGTCCCCGCGCTTGGCCTCACGACAAATCCCGTCTCGGCGTCGCCCGTCACCTCGGCGGACTCATCACCGATGACCGACGGCCAGATCCGCCGCCAGTTCGCCGTCACCGTCTGCGCACCCGTCATGTCCGCCGTGATCGCCGCCGGCGTCCAGCCTGTGAACGCATAGCCCGCGACAGCTCCCGGCGCGACAAGTGCGAGGCCCTTGCCCTCCTCGTAGGTCGCCGGGTTCGGGTTCGCCGCACCCTTCAAATTCGCATAGGCTATTGACGAGAAGACAGTCTCTCGCATGCGTTTTCGCCCAGTGACAGCTGTTTCCGATTGAGACACCCCACTTGATCCGATGGCCTTGATCCAATAGAAATACGTCTTGCCGATCTCGCCCGTCTTGTCGAGATAGACGCACGAACCGTCCGCCTCAAGCGCCACCAACGCCTCCGACGGGAACGCGTTCGTCGGCGCGCGGTAGATCTCATACCCTGTCGCCCACGCAAGATTCTTCCATTGCAGCCTTACGCCATCAGAAAGACTATCGACCTGCGTGAACGCTGCGGACGACGGGTCGGCGTGCGCCGCCTGCGTAAGCGTGTAGACCTCGCCCGCGACCAGGATCTTGCCGGTGCGCGTCTTACCGGTGTCATTGTCCGTGTAGGCGAAGCGCACCATGCCGCTGCCTGTGCCCGTGTCGTCCCCCGTGACGATCGAGATCCACGGCTCGGTGACGACGACAGACCACACGTCGCCGACTGAGGCCAAAACGCCGATTTCGCCCGCGCCCGCATTGCCCGTCACCCAGTCGCCCGTCGGTGTGATGTCGAGGTCATAGGCGCGCTGCGTGATGTAGACGGTCTTGTCGCCGACCGTGATCGTACCCGTCCGGGACGAACCATCGTCCATGCAGGGTTCGACGAAGTACAGGATCTCCGCATCCCCCGTGCCCGATTCGTTCTGGAAGATGACAATCCAGCTGGCGGACGCCACCGCCGTCCACGCGATGTCGCCGTCGGGATGGACGGCGATCGACCCTTCACCGCCGTCCGCGCCAAAGAGCCTGTTGTCGTACTCGACCTCGCCCTCCACGCCGTGCGCCCTCTGGCTCACATTGAACGCCTTCTCGGCGATTTTCACCGTCGCCTCGCGCACATCGCCCGTCTCGTTCACTGCCGCCACGAGCGTGACCGTCCCCGGTCCGACGCGGCTCGCCGAGCCCGACAGCGTGATCCAGTCCGGCAGGTTCTCGACCTTCCATTCCACGATGTCGCTGACCGACACCTCAACGGTCGCCGTCTCGCCTGCCACCGCAAACGCGTGGCCCGTCGCCGAGAGGGACGCCGTCGCCGCCGCCTGCCTCACCATGTGCGTCGCGGGTAGCATCCGGCTCGCCGGCTCTGGCGTGACGGTGACTGTCCCCATGCGCGCGTAAAGCGTGGTCTGTGGCGAAACCGTGTAGACGACATGGCCGTTGCCCGCACCAGTCTCGAAATTCTCACGGATGGCGATCCAGCTCGCGCTGCTCGTCGCCGTCCACGGCAGATCGGGCGTCGCCTTGACGGAAACGAGTGCGTTCCCGCCGCTCGCCGCCACCTCCTTTTGCGCGGGCGAAATCGCGAAGGAGAGGGTCGTGCGCCCCTCCTGCGTGACCGTGAACGTCTCCGTGCCGATCGTCACCGTGCCCGTCCGCTCTCTGTAGCTGGGGTTCTCCGCGATGACAACTGACACCGTGCCGACGCCCTGTCCGTTGCCCGCGTCCTCGACCGAAATCCAGTTCACGTTTGGCGTGACCGTCCATGAGGTAATCGCAAGCGCATCCACCTTGATGGGGATGACGTGCGCGTAGTAGTCACACGCCGCCGAATAATGGTCGAGTTCCATGCGGCTGCCGTACTGGAAGACGGTGACCGTGTGGCCGCCCACCGTGAACGTGCCCGTGCGCGTCGAGACCTCGTGCCACGGCGCGATGCGGTACGTGACCGTGGACGGCCCCGTGCCGCTTGTCGGCGAAACGGAGATCCAGTCGCAGTTCGGGCGCGCCCGCCATGACGAGCGCGTGTCCGTTGGACTGACCGTCACCGTGCCCGTGCCGCCATCTCGTTCAAACGCGACGTTCATCCTGTCGACCGTCGCGCCAAGCCCCTTCTGCGAGACCGTGTGCGTGTACCCCGCGACATAGACGTAGCCGACGCGATCCTCGACGTCGATGTTCGCGCCGACCGTGTAGGCGACGGAATTGCCCGCCTCGCCGCTTGTCGCGTTGAGGGTTATCCACTCGTCCGAGACCGCCGCCGTCCAGCTTCCGCTTCCCGACGTGGCAATCTCCGCGTCGCCGCCCTTCTGGGGAATCTCCCGCGTCGTCGGCATGAGGGAAACCGTCGAGACCTCGGCCATCGGCGGCTCTGGCGCGGGCTGCGTCCAGTAGCCGAGTGCCGTCACGTCGTACGTCGCCGTGAAGGCGCCATCCCAGCCGGAGTGCGTCAGCGTGTGCATCCCAGTCTTCTGCGGCCACCACGCAAACGAACCGTGCGCCATCGAATCGACGATCGACTTGCCATCGACGGAGATGATGGCATGCCGCCCAGCCGTCGGCATGTAGTCCATCAGGATCGCGCCCATGACGGGTGACGCCGCCGCGACTGACGACCAGTTCACGCCCGACACGCTGATCAACGAGTTCACCGTAAGGCGGAAGCCGTAGAAGTAGCCATCGTACGACGGATCGCTGCGATCCCGATAGACCGAGGTGCTGTAGTCCGCATTGAGCTTCCAGCAGCCACCACGATACACCCGGTGCGACCCCACGGAAGAACCCAAGGGATCCGTCCCGTACGCCAAATTTCCGTACCAGTCAAGACACCACTCCCACACGTTGCCGTGCAAGTCGTAAAACCCCCACGGATTCGGCTTCTTCGTCCCGACCTCAGGCGTCTGCGAACCCGCGTTGTCACCATACCACATATAGTCGCCGCTCGCCGAGTTGCCATAACTGTACCAGGTCGTCGTGCCTGCACGGCAGACGTACTCCCACTGTGCCTCCGTCGGCAGGTCGAAGACAAGCCCAGTTCGCGCCCGCAGCTTGCCAAGAAAGCTCGACGCGTCCACCGCGTTCGACGCGGGCCACTTCGCGCCCTCGGATGAGCCACGGATCATGTCATACGAGACTCTATCCACAGGCCGCGCGTCACCTAAATAATACGACGGATTCGAGCCCATCACGAGCGACCACTGCTTCTGCGTCACTTCGAAGAGGCCCATGTAGAACGGCTTTGACAGCATGACGCAGCGCGCTCCGAATACTTGTTTGCCGCCCATGATGTACGTCCCCGCCGGGAGGCACTTCAGGACAAGCTTCGTCGTCTTGTACTCCAGCGTGTTGAACCCGCCCGAAGGCTCGGCATCAAGATAGGAGACGGGATAGTTCGTGGCGTTCGCGCCACCCGACAGGTCGATGACGCAGTAGCGCGGACTATAAGAGACGCTGACCGTGCCGTTCGCAACCGTCGCCGTGATGCCGTCCTTGGCCATGTTCCACGCGACGCGATGCGCCCCGTTCGACCACGCCGTGTCGCCCGTGAGGCTCTTCGCCGTGTAGACCTTGCCGTCGCTCGCCGCCGTCACCATGAGCGTCTTGTCGGCATCGTCCGCCACCGCCCCGCTGACCGTGTACTCCAGCGCCAGCCCCCACGGCGCAATCGGTGTCACCTTCAGGTCGCTGACCGTCGGCTCGGCAAAAGCGCACCAGGCCGACAGGACCGTCACGGCAGAGATTGCAAGAGATGATTTCATCGTTTCCGCTCCTGACTATGTTGATTAGAGAATTGTGATTGAGGTAATCGGGTATGTCTGCGAATTCTCGCTTCCCGAGACCGAGGAGGCAGTAGGGTTGCCTTCCACCTCAACAGACACCCGAACCTGAGCCCGATCTTTCTTCAGCGCGTACAGCAGATCTGCTTTTCTGTCAGTCTTTTCAGTGGCAAGGCCAAAGCGGAACTCGACACCTAAGGCAACAAGCTTCGCTTCCGGGCTTTCTTCTTGCTTTGGCTCTCCCTTAATCAGAATCATTTTCTTGCCGTCTGATTCGTCTTTGCCGAAAGCGAACGCCTCCGTCGGGGCGAGCGTGAACGTAATCGTCGCGTCGTTCTTAACCGTGATTTCCTTGATGAAACCTTCCGTATGATAGCGGTCTCCCTGTCGTGACATTGTCCTTTTGTCGGACACTTTGGCTTTATTGCCTTTTTTACTGTTTGCCATAAAGTTCCTTATGTTTCGGTTGTTTTGACAGCGTTTGCAAAGCACTATCTCATTCTTTCCTGTATTTTTCCCGCAACATCTCTGAATGATGAGCGAAATCGGGATAAAGACGCTCATCACCAATGTCAAGGCATTCCACGAAATCATCCATTTCTTCCTTGGCGCGCGGCGTGACGGTCAGGATGCCGATTCGCGCGATTCCCTCGGTCGGGGAGCGCGAATCGTCGTATTCCGACTCGGCAAAGGTCGCCTGCAGCGGTTTCTTCAGGTCATGGCACCCAAAGAGAAAGAACTCGCCCGCCTGGAAATTGACGCGGATGTTGTTCACCATCGGGCGGACACACCAGACCTTCTGGACGTCCCGTTCCAGCGCATCCGTCGTCTGGCTCCCCTTCTCCCAGAAGAACCCCGCCCGCTCGTTCTTGCATTCGTCCGTCAAATACCGAAGATCTTTGATCGTCACGTGATCGCTCTTGATCCGCGCCAGGTTGCTGAGGGCCGTCACCGTATCGCTCGTCCCGTACTTGATCCGATCCGCATTGACGCGAAAGACATGGATGAACCCGTTCCGGCGTTTGCGCGTTTCGCCATTCCGCCCTCTCTGCGAACGCACCATCCCCATCGCCGTCATCAGCTTGGGCGTGACGTCCAGAAGCCGCGTGGGATAGCCGTAGTGCTGCATGCGCGTCAGGATCTCAAACGTCGTTCGGTCTCGCACGAACTCCTCTGGGAACACCCGCAGCGCCTCGTTGAAGATCTCCGGCTCGAATTTCAGAAAGGAATCGACACGATAGATTCCCGGCGTCAAGGGATCGCGCGGCACATCGTCCCCACCTTCGTGGTTTGCGTTCTCGCCGCGGAAATAGTAGGCCACGCGCCCGCCGTGCGAGCGTGAACGATCCCATCGCACGAGGTCGAAGACCTCGCGCACGATGTCCGCCACCGAATGGCATTCTGCATATTTCATCTGAACATCCCCGCACCGCGTTTCCGCCGAGGCGACTGGTATGCCCGAAGGGAGGACACAGTGCGGGGACGAAAGGACACGAGGGCGCAATGCGCCCCCGGTTCACGTCTCCACGACTTGCGCCGACTCTTCGGGATGCCAATCACATATCATGACACGCACGCGCCGACGCAGAATGACAGCGGAATCTCGATTATTTTCCGACAGGCCGTACACACACGACGCTACATGTCTCGCAGCGAGAGGCCGCGATAGCCGACCTGCCGTGTACGCTTCTGGGGATTTGCCGCAAAAAACACCTCGGCTTTCCGACGCAGGACGGCTTCATCGAATCGCCGCACATCGCGCTTGACTTCGCAGAAGTCGAAACGGTTTTCGAGCTCGTCTTCGCAGACAAGGTCAATCTCGTTCTCACCCCTGCGATCCCACCACGAATCCATATTCGTGTACGTCGATTCGTCCACGAACTTCCAGTAGAAGTACCGCTCAAGCGCGAAGCCGGAAAAGGCGTCGAAATCCCGTGCAACCAGCTGCTGGAGCTGCTCAAAGCGTCCCAGCTCAACAAGGTACTGGTGCTTGAAGACGAAACGAAACCAGAAGCGGAAGAAGCAGTCGTCAATCTCATAATGCGAATTCTTGGTGCTGACCTTCGCAAAAGCCGGCACCTTCCGCCGGACAAGCGCATACTCGTTCTCCAGCTTGCTCAGATGCGCACCGATCTCCGTGCCGACCATGTTCTTGATTTGCGAGTATTCCGTATTCCCGGACGCGACGGCCGACAGGATCGAGAAATACGTCTCGTAGTCGCGGCCGAACTCCTGAACCAGCAGCGACATTCCCTCGTCCAGAAACGAAGACCCTTCGGAGAAAATCATCCGAATCATCGCCTCCCGCGTAAACGCGCCCTCGTCCATCAGCCGTTGCACATAGCGGGCAACACCGCCCGTGAACGTCCACAGCGCCAGAAGATCATCGTTGACAGCGCCGGGTGCGTGATCGGACAGAATCCGCTTCAGAACGGATGCCCTGAACGGCAAGACCCTGAGGCTGCCCGTGTTCCTCCCGTACAGCGGCTCCTGTTCATCCCGGAAGATCCTGTTCATCAGGCGGTTGATGCTGCCGCAGACGATCAAGTTCAATTTGGCCGTCTTTTCATGCCGATCCCACAAATTGGCAAGCGCACTGAAAACGGATGGATTGACGCGGTAGAAATCCTGGAACTCGTCGATGACCAGCGTAATGGGCCGCTTCTCCGCTTCTGAAAAGATCACTTCCGCCAAGTCCTCGAATCGCGTTGCGACACCCACAATCGGAACGTCAAGAACCGCCTTCATCAAAGACTGAAAGCCCTCGCACAAGTCCTTCTCGCTCTTCCGTCCGACATAGAAATAGAGATAGGGGGTGTCGCCCATGGCCTGCTGAACCAATTGCGTCTTGCCGACACGGCGACGTCCAGTAATCACCGTAAACCGCGCATGAACGTGCGATTTTTCACGAACATCCCGCAAATACGCGACTTCTTTCTCCCGGTTGTAGAACTTCACAACTAAACCTCCGTAAATTATACGTCCGTTAAATTCATGGAGGTATTATAGCAGAACTCATCCTTGCCCGTCAAACGCCTCCAGCGTCTCGCACTCCTTCAACCGATAGACGAGGCCCGTCTTCGTCCCGCCACCGAATGGCATTCTGCATATTTCATCTGAACATTCCCGCACGAGGCGACTGGCATGCCCAAAGGGATGGCAGAGCCACAACCTCGGTCTCCCCTTCGGGATACCGGTCGCAAAGACAGACGCACGCGCCGACGCAGAATGACAGCGGAATCTCGATTATTTTTCAGCCGGGCCGCCGACGGCCTTCAGCGGGCCGGCCTTCGCCGTGCGCGGATACGCATTCAGAGCCGAGAGCTTCGGCGCGAAGACGAGGCGGACGGGGCCGATATCCGACTTGGGCGCATCCGCCAAGGCGTCCCTCATCTGGCACTTCCAGTGCGCCCCCGCAAGGGACACGCGATGTGCCTTCTTCCCCTTGAACAGGCGGACGGGATCGACTTCCTCGTCCGCATACTTCGACACGTCCGCCACGGGCCCGTCGCAGCCGTCGATCCGCCAGGCGGGCTTCCCGGATTTCTCGTTCATGACAAGGGGAATCGTGTCGCACACGGCATTGTTGAGAGTGCGCATCATTGCGTCAATCCCCCACCCGTTCCCCCTGAACGTCTCCTGAACGTAGGATCGCGTCGGAAGCGGAAACTCCCAGTCTCGCTTCTGCCTGTCCAGCACCGACTTGGGGAATGCCTCCTGCGCCTGCCAGTAGGCCTTTCGCCAGTCCTTGCCATCCAAGGCGGTCATACTGTCAAAGTCCTGCTCGGCGCAAAGCGCATACTGGTGCTCCGCCTCGGTCGCAAGCCTGAACGCATAGCCCTTGAACGCCCGGAACTTGGGCTGCCGCCAGACCTGCTCGTTCAGCTTCTTGAGCAGAGCCTCCAGCTCCCCCAATTTCACGGATGCCGCCATCAAGCCATCCACAAGGCGATGGGCCTCGGCGAAGTTCTTGAACGCAGGATCATAGGCGCTAAAATAGCGGCGCTTGACCTTGTCGGCGATCTTTGCGTCGATTGCCTCGATTTCGCCAAAGGTCATCTGCCCCGTCATCATGAGGAACGGATACGTGAGACGCAAGAGGTGAACCTTCTGGTTGTCGCTATTCTTGTGTGAAGTCTCCCACATCTTGATTTCTCCCGGCGGACAGGCGGCAAGCTCGACGGCTACGTTCTTCTTCGCGTCGAGGACGAACTTGTACGGATCGCCGCCTTCGACTTCCGGCAGGGCGGCGCTCGCGGCCTTTTCGGACGCGGAGTGCGCTCGGCTCTCCCGTACCGACTGGCGCGCGGCCTCCCGGATGGCGTAGAGGCGCGGCGACTTCTCGCGCAGCGAGCGGATGGCCGCCCTGTCGCAGAGCTCAAGGACGACGCCGGGACGCAGATCCGAAATCGTCTGCGACATCTTCTCAAGGACGTCCGCCGCCGCGTCGTACGCCTTCGCCTTCGCGTAAAGGCCGAACGCGCCCTGCAGGAGAAGGTAGGCCTCGGCCTCCGTCGCCGCCTGTTCGGCGAGCGCGACGTGCGCCGCCGCCACGTCCCCCGGTTTCCTCTCGCCCGCCTTGAGGGCCATGACGTCCTCCACCGTGGCCGCTTTCACCGCCTTCTGCGCCGCGACAAGCTCCTGCCGCGTCGGCATCGCAACCGCCGCAACCGCGCCAAACACACCCAAAGCCAACACGATTCTCTTCATCTTCGCTCCTCTGCTGTTCAAATTCAGGTCAGACCTAATTTTGTAATCCGAGACGGCGTACGCCATTCACCGTCTCATCAACATGACACGCATCCGCCTCCCGCCAATGACATCCGCCCCTGAATTTCTCCGTTTTACAAAATCAGGTCAGACCTGAATTTGTAAATTCAGATTCGCCAATCGTCCACCCCTCCATTCGACTGTCGCGCCTTAGCACTCCGAATTTCACAAGTTCCCTGACATACGCATAGACCGTTGACGCAGAGACGCCCAAACGCGTGGACAAGACCCGAACCGGCACCGTCGGCATCTTCCGAATCTCCTCAACGATCCGCCGCTGGACGTCCTTGCGCTTCTCATCGCACTTCCTGTAGACGAGCGACTGTTCATGGAGTGTCGTCCCTGCACGAATGGCCTCCTCCAGATGGGCGGCCGCTTGCGCGACATAAGCCTCGTCCGTAAGCGGATTCTCCGGCACCGGATAGCCCGCCGCCCTCCTCCGTGCGACCTCCAGTGCCCACTGCCGCTTCTCCGCATCTAACAGGATGTCCATTTGGCGATACAGCGCATTCTTCATCTCCTCCACACTCGCATCTTCCCCATAGATGAACCTAAGCCCGTCAATCGCCAGACGGTCGCCCCGCGACACGGCGCACAGGCTCGACCAGACGTACTCGTCGTACCTTGCGCAGAGGCCCCCGCGAATCGGATTGAGGCAGATGTAGGCAAGCACCTTTGCCATGTTCGCCGCCTTGAACGAAACGGCACGATCTATGTAGGCAGACTCCCAAAGCGTGCCGACATGCGACGAGCGGCGATTGTACTCTTCCGTGAACCATTGCTTGAGAATCTTCATGAACGACCCGATGTCGTGCATTCGACGCCTGTAGCCGTCAAGAACCTTCTGGACTTCCGCATCGCCTTCAGACGAGCCTGAACGCAGCTTCTCCAGTTTAGACCGCAAGGCCTCGCCTGCGCTTGCCCCTTTCAGGATGCCAATGCGTCGAACGATCTCGTCCTCGCCGATTTCTTCGCGTTCAGGAAGAAAGGCAAGAATGTGGAAATGATTTGTCATGACGCACCAGCCGAGCAGCTTGATGCCGGTGAATTCGGCAACGCGCCGCATCATCCCGATGAAGTCATTGCGCTCCTCGTCTCGGAGAAAGAAGACGCGATGCGCGATACGGTTCAGGATGTGATGAACCGTAGCGGTTTCCCGAATGCGAAAGTTCGATACGCCCATTGCGATTTCCAGATTTAGGTCTGACCTGATTTTGTAAGCAGTATACCATATTTTTGCCGCGGCAACCGCCTTGCCACGCGGATTGCAAAATCAGGTCAGACCTGAATTTGTAATTTGCGGGCTATTCGCCGTATTCGGCCTCGATGGCGGCGATCATCCGCTCGACGCGCGTCTTGACCTGCGAGACGGAGTTGCGGGAGAGCCCAAACGCCGCCGCGACCTCGCCAATCGGGCGTTCCTCCAGCACATAGGCGCGGTAGACGGCCTTCGACTGTGCCGAAAGCGCAGTCTTCGTGAGGGCATGCTCGACGGCGGCGGCATGGCGGGCAAGGCGCCACTTCGCGTCGATGACCTCCGCCGTCTCGGAATCGACCGGCAGGTCAAGGCAGGCGTCCGGGCCGTCGAGGGAGACGAGTCCGTCACCGCCACGCGCCCGCGCCCACCTCCAGCGGCTCACGAGTTCATGGCGGATGAGCGTCGCCAGATACGAGCGGAACTTTCCGGCCCCGCCCCCGACCTTGAAGCCGCCGCCGCGCAGGACGCCGACGAGCTTCAGGAAGATCTCCTGCGCAACGTCCTCGCCGTCCGCGCCCGCGCCGTGCCGCTCGGAGAACTTGCGGATGGCCGGCTCGTAGAGCTCGAACAGCCGAACCCATGCCGCTTCGTCGGAGCGACCGGTGACCTGCGCCGCAAGACGCGCCAGCAATGTGACAGGAGTGTCTGGGAATGCGCTCATGAAAGGCAAGTTGGGATGTCGTGGAGATGGTCGTAGAAGTCCGCCGAAGCCCCCCGAGGACGCCAGGCCCTCCACACAAGGATTCCGGCGGCAAGGATGAAAAGCGAGGAAACGAACGCGATGCCCAGCCTATGCCGCCCGCAGAAGCGCCAGGCGCCTGACCGCAGACGCCTGCGGCTCGCGTCCCGTCCGCCTGGCGAAGCGACGGCCGTCTTCGCGGCCGATGCGCGCGTCGCCGTCCTGAGCTGATCCGCGAGCGGGAGAAGCCGCGTCGGACGTTCGGCAGGATCTCTCGCCAGCATCGGCGGCAGGACCTTCGACCAGGCCACGTCAAACGGCGCCAGGAGATTCAGCGCGTTCGTGTCGGGCTCGTACCAGATGCCCGTCAGCAGACGGAAGAACGTGACGCCGAGCGCATAGGTGTCGGCGGCGGCCGTCGCGGGCTGTCCGCGCAGGACTTCCGGGGCCATGAACCCTTCCGTCCCCATGACGAGGCCGCCCGCCCGCGCGCCGGCGGCGGCCGAGACGATCGTGCGGCTCACGTCCACCTCGCTGCGGATCCGCTCGTCCTCGAACTTCGAGATGCCGAAATCGCCCAGCATCACGCCGCCCCTGTCGTCGAGGAGGATGTTGCCGAGCTTGACGTCGCGATGGACGATGCCCAAGTCGTGAACGTAGTCGAGCGCCGACGCGAGCTGGGCGAACCAACGGACAAGATGCTCTTCGTCCGCGCCGCCGACCTCCAGGTCGGCGAGGGTATAGGCGCCGCCGTCCTTGTAATGGACAAGCTCCATGACGAAATAGGCGAGCTCTCCGCCGTCAAGGACATCGAGGTCGAAGACGCGCACGATGTGCGGATGCCGAAGCCGCGCCAGGACCTTGCCCTCGGCCAGGAACCGCCTGCGGAAGAGATCGACGTGTCCATGGTCCAGCGTGAACGTCTTCAGCGCGTAATGCACGCCGAGCTTCGCATGCTCGACCTCGTACACGGCGCCCATGCCGCCCTGCCCGAGCGGACGGACAATGCGGTACGGCCCGATCTCGTCTCCTCTCCGAAAAAGCATGTCGACGAATTCCTTTCAGCTGACCGGCCCGACGGGAGGAGGCTGGCGCCGCGCGCGGAAGAAGCCCTGAAGGATCGCCTTGGCTTCCGCTTCGCAGACGCCGGCGACGATTTCGGGATGGTGGTTGATGCCGGGGTGGCCGAAGATGCCGAACGTCGTGCCGCCGCCGCGCTTCGGGTCGGACACGCCCCAGACGACCGTCGCCACGCGCGCGAGGACGATGCCGCCCGCGCACATCGGGCACGGCTCCTTCGTGACGTAGAGCCGCGCGCCCGTCAGCCGCCAGTCGCCGACGGCGGCGAAGGCGGACGACATCGCCAGCATCTCCGCATGGGCCGTCGCGTCCGACAGCCCTTCCGTCTGGTTGTGCGCGCGGCCCAGGATCCGCGCCAGCGACGGGTCGGGGTCGCAGACCGCCGGACGCCCGTCGTGCGCCGGCTCCACGACGGCCGGCGCGACGATGACGCAGCCGAGCGGCACCTCGCCGTCCGCCGCCGCCTTCTCCGCCTCGCGCAGCGCCATGCGCATGAACGTCTCGTCAAAGGCGGCAAAAGCCCCACTGCTGTCGCACACGCGCATTTCGCAAGGTCACGGCGCGAAGGCGTCGCCCGCGCCCTTCGCGCGCGGCGTGCCGTCGAAGTAGAAGTTCTGCCCCGTCGCGTCGAGCACGCTCCGCCAGAGCTGGCCTTCGATGTCGAGCTTCTGGCGCTCGATCGTCGCGAGCGCGATCGGCACGAGCGCGTAGCTCTCGCCGAGATTGCCGACGACGCAGTCGGTGCGCCCCGCCATCGCCGCGTGCGCCGCCGCGCGCGCGAGGCTGTAGCAGCGGATCGCGTCCGTGCCGCGCGCCGGACAGCTGCGGATGATGTAGCTCGGGTCGATGTACTTCACGCTCGTGTCGAAGCCCCGGCTCTTGAAGTGCTCCGAAATGCGCTTCTTCAGGTAGACGCCGATGTCCTTCTTCAGGACGTTGCCGCTCGCGTCGCGCTCCTCGCTGCCGGCGAGGAGCTCCTGCCCCGCGCCCTCGGCGACGACGATGACGGCGTGCGACTTCCCGGCGGCGAAGCGGCGCTCCAGCGCCGTCAGCAGGCCGCGCGGCCCCTCCATCTCGAACTTCACCTCCGGCACGAGGCAGAAGTTGACGTTCGGGTTCGCGATCGACGCGGCGGCGGCGATGAAGCCGGAGTCGCGCCCCATCAGCTTCACGAGGCCGATGCCGTGCGGCGTGCCCTTCGCCTCGACGTGCGCGTTGCGCGTGACCTCGGCCGCCTCGGCGACAGCCGTCTCGAAGCCGAAGCTGCGCCCGATGAAGACGAGGTCGTTGTCGATCGTCTTCGGGATGCCGACGACGGAGATCTTCAGCCCCCGCTGCGCGATTTCCGTCGCGATGTCGCTCGCGCACCGAAGCGAGCCGTCGCCGCCGATGCTGAAGAGGACGTTGATGTTCATCCGCACGAGCGTGTCGACCATGATGTCCGTCGGCTGCGCGCCCCGGCTCGACCCGAGGACCGTCCCGCCCTGCTCGTGGATCGTGTCGACGTTGTCCGGGTTGAGCATCAGCGGCTCGTAGCCGTACTTCGGGTTCAGCCCCGCGTAGCCGTAGCGGATGCCGTAGATGTTCTTCACGCCGTAGTCGAACTCCAGGATCTCGACGAGGCCCTTGATGACCGTGTTCAGTCCGGGGCAGAGCCCGCCCGCCGTCACGATCGCGACGCGCGTCCAGCTCGGATCGTGGAAGATCCTCTCGCGCGGGCCTGCCCGCTCGAACGTCGGCTGGTGGCCGAGCTTCGTCTCGGCGAACTTCGCGTAGGCCTCGTTCTCCGTCGCGAAGATGCGTTCGCCGTCCTGCACGAACTGCCCCAGCTTGACGGGCGAGGGTATCGTGCAGGGGCCGAGCGTCTTCACCGAGCACGAGTATTTCGTGCGGTCTGAAACGATCTTGTCGAGAATCGAGCTCATGTCATTCATTTCCTTGCTGTCTTTTCCCTGAAATAGGCAATCGTCTTCGCCAGCCCCTCGGCGAGCGGCACGCGCGGCGTCCACCCCAGCAGCTCCTGCGCGAGCGCGATGTCGGGCTTGCGCTGCTTCGGGTCATCGCCGGGGAGCGGACGGAACACGAGTCTTGATCCCGTGCCGGGAACCTGCCGCAGGACCTCCTCCGCCAGCTCCAGCATCGTGAACTCGCCGGGGTTGCCCGTGTTGAGGACGGGCACCGGCGGACGCGGCGGACGGAAGAACGCGCGCAGCCTCTCCTTCGGCAGCTCCATGTAGAGGCGAAAGGCGTCGATCAGGTCGTCGCAGTACTGGAACGAGCGCGTCTGCGTCCCCGTGCCGTAGACCGTCAGGTCCTCGCCGCGCAGCGCCTGGCAGATGAAGTTCGAGACGACGCGCCCGTCTTCGGGGTTCATCATCGGCCCGTACGTGTTGAAGATGCGCACCATCCGCGCGTCGACGTCGTAGGCGCGGACATGGTCGGCGACCAGCGTCTCGGCGACGCGCTTGCCCTCGTCGTAGCAGCTGCGGACGCCGATCGTGTTGACGTTGCCCCAGTAGCCCTCTGGCTGCGGATGCACCTGCGCGTCGCCGTAGACCTCGCTTGTCGAGGCGTGCAGGAGCTTCGCGCCGTCCCGCCGCGCCAGCGCGAGGCAGAAGAGGATGCCCCTGATGGACGTCAGCGTCGTGAAGAGCGGGCGCGCCTGATAGTGCGGCGGGCTCGCCGGACAGGCACGGTTGTAGATTTCGGAGAAGGGATGGGGGATGGGGGATGGGGGATGGGGGATGGGGGAGGCGAGTCGCTCCTGAAAGGAGTCAAGCGTGAGGTCGGCGAGGTCGGCCTCGACGAACGCGAAGTCGGGGTTCGAGGCGAACGCCGCGAGGTTGTCGCGCGAACCCGTGTAGAGGTTGTCGAGCGCGACAACCCGGTAGCCTTTCCGCAGAAGCCGTGCGCAGAGATTGCTGCCGAGAAATCCCGCGCCACCCGTGACCAGCGCCGTTTTCATTTCGCCGTCCGAGCCTCCAGAGCCAACGTGCATGTCCGGTTCCTTTCCTGATGACATTAGGGACGCCGCTGCTGGAAGAGCGGCGCGGCGAGCTCGTAGAGCTCCTGGTCCTTCTGCAGCCGCGCGAAGAGAGCCTTCGCGTCGATTCGGTAGCCCTGGACGAAGCTCTGCTGCGCGGCCTGTCTGCGTCCCGAACGGTACTGGAGCTTCGCGAGGTCGGCCCAGGCGTTCGCGTCGCCCTGCGGATTGGCCTTCAGGTAGCGGTTCAGGGCCTTCTCGGCGTCCGCGTCCTGCCGCGCGTCGAGGAAGATGCGCGCCAGCAGCTGCAGGGTCTGCGCGTCGGCCGTCTTGTCCGCGAGGCCGCGCGCGAGCGACGCGGCTTCCGCGACGCGCCCCAGCTCGTAGTAGCAGCCCGCGAGCGCGAGCGCGTCCGCGTCCGCGAACGTCTTCGCGCGCCGCTTCGCCTCCAGGCGATGGACTTCCGCCGTCAGGGCGCGGACGCGCATGACGTAGCCCCGGAGGCTCGCCGTGCGCTTGTTGTTCGGGTCGATGAGGTCCGTGTAGTCCATCAGCTCCAGCACGACGTCCCACTTGCGGAACGGCAGGAGGCACTCCTGCGCGTAGCGGAAAGTCGCCTCGGGCGAGGCCGGGTAGAGCAGCACCGCCTCGCGGAACGCCTGCGCGCCCTCGCGGTAGCGGCCCTGCTTCTGGTAGAGGCCGGCGATCGCCGCGCGCAGCTTCGAGAAGCTCTTCTGCCCCGCGAAGTCGCGCCGGTACATCGGGTCGTCCAGGAGGCGCCGCACGTACCAGTCCCAGAAGTCGCGGTCCTGCGCGGCGCGCTTCGCGTCATACGGCGTCGGGTCGGCGTTGATCTTCATGATGAGGCCGTGCGGCGAGAGGTACGGGTACATCCACGGGATGACGTACGACTCCTCGACGTAGAACGCGTGCCGCAGGCGGTCGTGATCGTGCATCATCTTCGTGAGGATGCCGTTGATCTCCATGACGCCGAGGGCCCCCGTCACCTGCACGCGCCCGTTCTGGATCTGCAGGTCGCCGTTCGCCGGGCGCACGCCGCGCTGGACCTCGTCCACGTAGACGTTGAACGCCTCGGCCGAGTCCTCCTTCGACGGGATCCAGATCTCGTCGCCGTAGAGGTCGCGCTCGACGGACATGTACGTGTCGTCCGCCAGGGCGTTCTGCGTGATGAGGTAGACGTCGGGACGGAACTTCGCCGAGTAGATCATGTAGGTCGGCACGAACCGCCCCGGGTCGGTCCCGCCGAAGAAGATCGCGAACTTCTCCATCGGCGGCGGATACGCCGGGTCCGGGAGCGGCTCCTCGTCCGCCACGACCTGCTCGTTGATCGCCTTCGCGCCCTCCAGCTGGTAGGCGCCGAACTGCCAGCCGAATGTGTGGCCGTTCTGCTCGTTGCCACCGAGCTCGAAGACCAGCCGGTCGTCGGTGTAGTTCTGGACGATTGGGTAGACGGCGCAGACGAGGATCGTCAGGCCCGCGACGCACGCGGCGATCGCGATGCCGCCGCTGCGGCGGATGCGGCGGCTCGCCAGGCGCTGCTCCACGCCGTCCGCCGGCAGGACGCTCGCCGCCTTGCGCTGGAAGAGCCGCAGCGCGGCCGCCGCCGCGAAGACGAGGCCGTAGCCGATCCAGAGCGCGATCATCGCGTGCGAGGAGATGAACTTCACCTTCTGGATGAAGCCGTCCTGCACGTCGCCCTTCACGTTCGCGAGCAGGATGAGGAGGCCGGACATCATGAGGAAGCACGCCGCCGCCGCGACCATCCACTGCCAGAACGTCCTGCGGTGCGACTTCTCGACGATCCAGTGGCCCGCCGCGAACGGCACGAGCGCGAACGGCACGAGCAGGTCGGTGAACTGCACCATCACGTCGCCGAAGTAGTGGCCCATCTGACGGAAGAAGAACGCGAGGAACGCGCCGACGGACGGGAAGCGCGGCACGCCGATCGCCTCGTACTGGCCGCGCATGATCGCGTGCTTGAAGCCCTCCCACGTGCGCGGGTAGCCCCAGTTCATCGGCGGGTTGCGCAGGTCGGAGACGATCGGCATGTAGGCGTAGAACGAGACGCCGAGCTGCGCGAAGAACGCCGCGCCCGCGACGGAGCGCCCGTTCGGCAGCGTGAGCCACGCGAGCGCCAGGAGGACGAAGTTCCACGCGATCGGCCAGGCGAACCACCAGCTCGCCGGGTGCGTGAGGCCGTTCAGTGCGCCGTGCGAGAGGAGGACGAACGCCGCGACGTGAAGCCCCGCGACGGGAATCGCGAACGAGAGGCCCTTGCGGACGAACGACGTGAGGGCGAAGAGCAGCGCGACGAGGAGCGCGAACATCCCCGTCGACTTGCCCCACGGGAATTCGGGCCCCGCGTAGCCCGCCGCGTCCGCCGCCGGCACGGTGGCCGCGACGAGGACCGCCGCGAGCGACAGCCCGGTCGAGACGAGCAGCTCGCGGTTGAGCTGCGCCGCGAGACGCGGGAAGAGGCCCTCCACGTCGTCGTCCGCGCCCTTCAGGGACGCGAGGGCGGCCGCGACGACCGACCCGGCGCAGAGCGCGGCGATCACGGCGTAGCGCGTCGGCGCGATGAGCGGCGCGACCTCGGCCGTCACGCCCGTCCACGTGTTCTTCGAGACGAAGACGAAGGAGGTCAGGAAGACGAGCGCGGCCGCGCCGCCGCCCACGGCGAGGACGGCCTTCGCCGCCTTCTCGGCCTGCCCGCGCCGCTTCAGGACGGCCGCCGCGACGAGCGCGCCCACGAGCGCGGCGAGCGCGAGCGCGAGCGCCGTCGAGGACGGCGCCGTGACGGCCCTGTCCACGAGCGGCGCGTGCTTGCTGATGACGTTCGCCTGCATGTAGCGGTCGGCGCGCGCGAGCTGGCCGATCTGCAGGAGCTGCCACGTCATCCCGACGGGCACGAGGTAGATGAAGACGTCGCGGAAGAGCCCGATGTTGCGCATCGCGATGACGAGCGCGAGCGGCACGATCGCGAAGAGGAGCACCTGGTAGTTCGTGAGGCCGAGGCCGAAGACGAACGCCGTCATCCAGAGGATCTTGTCCGACGGGCGCCGCATCCAGCGGTAGGACAGCAGGAAGACCCACATCAGGAAGAGCGCGTTCAGCGAGTAGATCTCGACGATCGTCGACTGCGACCACTCGACCGGCGAGAGCGAGAACGTCAGCGCGCCGCCCACCGCGCCGCCGAACGCGAGGAGGCCCGACGGGCGGATCGCGTGGAAGTCGGGGCTCTCGTCGTCGCGGCCGATGAAGTCGCACGACGAGCGGCAGATGAGCATCGCCGTGCAGCCGGCCGCGAGCGCGCCGAACGTCGCCGAGCAGAGCGAGACGGCCCACGCCGGCGTCGGGTGGCCCATGTACGTCACCCAGGAAAACGCCTTGCAGAACAGCCACGAGCAGAACGTCCAGAACGGATAGCCCGGCGGATGCGGCACGCCGAGGTTCGCGGCGGCGGTCGCGAGCTCGCCCGAGTCCTCCAGGCCGACGGAGGGGCCGAGCGTGAGGAAGTAGACGACGAACGTGATGAGCGTGGCGGCCCAAAACGCCGCCCAGTCGAGCCTCGTAAAGAACTTGTCCTTCATATGAGCGTCGAATTATACCAAAAAAGGCCCGTGCCGTGGCTTCTCCTCAGGGACGGCGCACGACGAGCGTGCGGTTCGCGCGGGACGCGGCGCGCCGGCTGCGCTCGCGGACGAGCTCGATCACGTCCGGCGCGTACCACGACGAGATGCGCGGCATCACCTCGCGGCGGATCGTCACGACGAGCGCGCCGCCCTCCACGCGCGACGTGACCGAGCTGACGAGCCACGTCCGCGACGGGTCGCCCGGCGCGGCGAACGCGAAGGGCTCCGGCAGGTGCTCGGCCTGCGTGTAGCCCACCGGGAAGCGCACCGTGACCTCCTCGGATTCGGCGTCCGCCGCGCCGACGGCGAACGGCGTCTGGCGCGCGCGCCCCGTGAACGTGGGGATGGACGAGACGAGCGCCGGCAGCTGCAGCGTGATCGTGTTCGTGTCGCCGGCGACGGTCGCGAAGTCCGGGACGTAGCAGGAAAAGCGCTGCGTCGCCGGATAGCCCTCGACGTCCGCCTCCAGCTCGCGCGTCGCGCTCGCCGCCTGCGCGACGCCGCCGAGGATCGCCTGGTAGAGGCGGCTGCGGTCTTCCGGCAGGATCTCCGCATAGCGCTTGCGGAAGCCGCCGACGCCGCTGCCCCAGATCGACGAGACGACGGTCAGGTCGACCGCGCCGTCCTCGCGCACGAGGTATTCGCTCGTCTCGCCCGTGCGGTCGCGGAAGTCCGCGTCCGGCACCGTGACGATCTCGAACGCGCCCGTCGCCGGATCGAAGGCGTCGCTGCCCGCGTAGGCCGTCGGGCCGAGCGGCGAATGCTCGTTCTCCGTGCCGAGGTAATACGTCTTCGTCTCGCCGCCGAAGCCGAGGAAGCCGCCCTCCCGCACGCGCACACGGCAGAGCGCCGTGTCGAAAGCGCGCACGTTCGGCTTCTCGTGCTTGTCGCGATTGCGGAGGATGTCTGGTTCGTTCGCGTTGTCGGCCGCGAGCACGACGTCCGCCTCATGGCCCGCGCCCCTGAGGAGCGCGCAGAGCGTGCGCACGTAGTCGAGCCGCGTCGCGTAGCGCTCCTTCAGGACGACCGCCGGATCCGTCAGCTGGAGGCCCAGCGGCACCTCGTAGAGCCCCGGCCCCGCGAGCTTCACGTGGCGGGCCATCCAGTCGCGGATCTCGCGCACCGTCGCGCCGTCCGGCAGGACATCCGACCGCAGCGGCGCGACCTTGAGGTCGAGGCGGGCGAAGCGGTTCGAGGAGACGACGACCCGGTCGCGCCAGAGCGCCGCCGCCGGCTGGCCCGGCTCGTCCGGAATGCGGCGCGGACGGCGCACCTCGCGCGTCCAGCCGTTCACGCGCACGAAACGGCGGTCGAGCGGCTCATGCGAGTCGAAGCCGAAGGCGCCGTAGTAGGCCGCCGGCGCGTTCGTGACGGCGCGCACGGTCGTGTAGGAGACCGTGCTGCCGATCTCGACGGACGGCAGGTTGACGACGAGGATCCTCGACGCCGGATAGCGCGGCGCGGACGCCGCCCAGCCGCAGTCCATCACGCTCTTCTCGCGCGGCGACACCGCATAGACGCGGCCGTCCCGGTTGCTGACCGTCGCGGACACGAGGTCGAACGTCTCGACGCACGGGTTGTAGCGGAACTTCAGCTCCGCCGCGCCCTTCTTGCCCTTGTAGGTCAGGATCTCCTTCACGACGCGGTTCGTGACCGTCCACGCCGTGTCCGAGGCGATGTCGACCTCCGTCGACTCGTCGATCCGCCGCACGTCCGCCTCGGCGAGCGGATCGACGGCGAAGACGGGCTGGCGGCGCTCCGCCGCCTCGACGCGCTTCACGTCCTCGCGCAGGTTCGCGTAGCCGGACGCCGAGAACTCGACCTGCGCGACCGCGAGCCGCCGGTGCGCCCGCAGCACGCCGTTCGAGACGGCGAACGCGCGGCGATAGGAGTAGCCGCCGTCGATCCGCACGTCCGGCGGCAGGTCCTTCGCCGCGCCCACGACGCCGGCGAGGTCGATCTCCAGCCGCTCGTCGACGCACGCCGTCGAGTCGAGGACGAGCGGGAACGTGCGACGCTCGAGCGACGTGTTGCCGGCGAGAAGGAAGTTCGCCATGCCCAGCGTCTTCGTGACGAACGGCACGTCGAGCCGGTCGCACGTCTCGCCCGCGAGCAGCATCTCCGGCAGACGGGCGGCGAGCTTCACGCGGATGGGCGTCTCGGTGTCCCGCATGTCCGCCGGCTCGATCTCGCAGCGGATGAGCTCCGTGCCCGCCGCGAGCCGCTTCACGACACGCTCGAAGAACTTGACGCGATCCTCGCCCGTCATCTTCACAAGCGCCGGACGGTAGACGGTGTCGTTCACGCCGCCGAAGCGGACGTCGCTTTCGAGGACGAGCGAGCCGTCCTTCGCCAGCGTGCCCTTCGACGTCGCCACGAGCGCGTTGTGGTCGGGCGTCGGCGTCGGCGAGAGCCGCAGGACGTCCCCCTCCGGGCGGCAGACGAGATAGCTCTTGTCGCTCTCGTAGGCCGGGAAGAGGTCCTTCGCGTTCTCGTTCGTCGGATCCATGAGGACGTAGGGGAAGGAAGAAGGAAGAGGGAAGAGGGAAGAAGGGGATGGCGGAAGAGGGATGGAGGAAGATGAAGAGATGGCATTGTCGCCCTTCGGAAGTTCCACCGCGACGATGGCGTGGTTGAAGAACGGCTGGGGCACGTCGGGGTCGAGCTTCGCGCCGACGTTGATGAGGACGGGGAACGCCTTGAAGCCCGCGAGGCGCAGCATCGCCACCAGGAGCCCCGCCTTGTCGCGGCAGACGCCGTAGCGGTTGTCGAAGGTGACGTCCACGTCATGCGGCGCGTAGCCGGGCGACGTGTCCTCCATCGTGAGGCCCATGTAGCGCACCTCCTGCGAGACGAACTTGAAGATGGCGCGGAGGAGTTGCGTGTCAAAATCGGCGATTTGATATTTAAGATTTAAAATCTGCGAAGGTGAGATCTCGGAATCTGAAGTTCGGGAATCTGGAATTCGGGAATCTGGAATTCGGGAACTTGAAACCCGGGAATCTGAATTTCGAGCCTCTGGAGTCAGGGAACTTGAAGCCCGGGAATCTGAATTTCGGGCCCCTGGAGTCAGGGAATCAGGAGTCTGGGAATCTGAAATCTGAGATCTGGAATCTGAAATCTGAGATTTGAGATCTTCGATTTTCGCGATCATGGCCGCGTTCGTCTTCGCGAGGTGCGGCGCGCAGAGGTCCCAGTACCACCGCGAGATTTCCGGCCAGTCCGCCGCCGTCGAGACGCGCAGGTGCTGGACCTGCGTGTAGAGCGGCGGCATGTCCGGCTCCGGGAAGACCTGCGCGGAGTTCGTCGCCGTGAAGACGTGCAGCGTGCCGCCGTCCGCGAGCGGCGTCTCGGACGTCACGACGTTGCCGCGCGGATGGCGGATCGCGATGCGCCTGAGCGGGCGCGCCGCCGGCGCGCGGATCTCGACGCGCGAACGGAGGATCGGGTTCGACCACGCGAAGACCGCGAGGTCGGACCACTGGCCCGCGCAGCGCGGCTTCAGGGCGCGGCGCGTCGTCTTCACGTGCAGCGTCTCGCCGACGCCGAGGCCGGGCACCGTGCAGACGATGCGGCGGTCGAGCGGGTCGTAGATGTTCGCCGCCATCGAGCCGTTGTCCGTCGACTCGCGCGTCGTCGCGGACACGTCGACCGCGCGCTCGGCGCCGTTCGTGCCGACGATGCCGACGAAATCGACGGACGCCGTGCCGTAGCGCTTCGAGTAGTGGAGCGTGACCGTGCTTTCCTCGCGCCGTCCCTTCTCGGTCAGGACCTTCGTCCAGCTTTCGCTCGTCTCGACGTAGGTGCCGTCGGGGTTGTAGGCGATGCGCGAGACGTCGTCCACCAGCACCGCGTCGGCGTCGGGAAACCTCTCGCAGGTGATGTCGTCCGCCGCGCCGGCAACAGGGGCCACAAGCGCCACGAGCCCGAAAACGCAGAATCGCCGCTTCATTTCTTCTCAAACGGGCGGACGGTCATGCCGGCCTTCACGCGGTGGCCGCCGTCCGCGACGATGCGCTCGCCGGCCTTCAGGCCCTTCTCGACGAACAGCCAGTCGCCCACGAGGTCGCCGCGCGCGACCGACCGCCGCGCGGCGACGCCCTTCGCGTCCAGCACCCAGACGTACGGCCCCTGCGTGTCCTGCAGGATCGCCGTCGGGGGGATCGCCGGGCGCCGGATGCCGGCCTTGGAGCGCAGCGTGACGGCCACGACGCCGCCGGGCACGAGCCGCGCCTCTGCGTTCGCGAACTTCGCGTAGATCGCGAGCGTGTCCGTCGCCTCGTCCGCGAGGTTGTCGACGTACTCGACCGAGCCGTCGCCCGCGAACGGCGTCCCGTTCGCGAGCGTGACGGAGATCTCGACGTCATCGCGCTGGCGGCGCCCGCTTGAGGCGGCGATGTCGAGGAGCTCGCGGTTGGAGACGGCGAAGCGGACGCGGATCGGGTCCATCTGGACGATCGTCACGAGCGTCAGCGACCCGGCCGCCACGTAGTTGCCCCGCGTCTTCGCCGTCGAGCCGACCTTGCCGGCGATGGGCGCGACGATCTTGCAGTGGTTGAGGTCGTCGTGCGCCGCGATGAGCTCGGCCTGCGCCGCCGCGAGCGCCGCGCGCGAGCTGTCGCGCTGCGAGAGCGCGTTGTCGACGGCGTCGAGCGAGACGGCGCGCGTCTCCAGCAGCTTCTTGTGCCGCTCGTAGGAGAGCTCGGCGTACTGCACGTTCGCCTTGCACTCCTGCAGCTTCGATTCGGCGTTCTTCACCGCCGCCTCGTACTTGATCGGGTCGATGCGGTAGAGCACGTCGCCCTCCTTCACGACCTGGCCGTTCGCGAAGCAGACCTCGCGGATCTCGCCCGAGACCTGCGGGATGACGTCGACCTGCGCGATGGGCACGACGCGCCCCGGATAGACGCTGGCCTTCGGGTCGGCCTTCTCGACGACCTCGCACACCGGCACGGAAATCTCCGCCGCCAGCAAAAGCGAAACTGCAATCGCATGCATCATCAGTTCGTTTCCCTTTCGTCTTCTTGTTGATTAAAACCAGCCGTCCCTTCGGGGCGAGACGCTGCCGCTCAGTCTCGTCTCTCGGATTTGCGCTTTTCCTCGAAGACAACCAAGCGTCTTCAGCCTGCCTTGCCTCGGCGAAATCACGGGTTGCGCACAAGACGCTTCCGACGCCCGCAAATCTTCGTTCCTCATTCGCGGCACGCCTCGCCCCTCCGGGCGGCTCACCAAGCCGTGCATCCAAGGGCAACGGAATGCTTTCATGCCTATCGAAGCGTCAGAGACAAAGCGTTGCGTGAGGAGCGGGAAGAGCTGAATCGCGCTGAGCTGAGCGAGTCGAACGGACGCGGTTCGGTCGTCACGCCGCGAAGCCCGTGCCAGACAAGGAGGCGACCTGTCGGCGACGACGTATGGCACGGAGATTCGCGGATGCGACGGCCGGGAGCGACCGGACGACGAGCGGGAGCGAAGCCGAAACTGCTCTTCAAGCGCGAAGGCGCGACGCGACGAACTCGACCAGAGATGCCCAACGCGGTCTGTTTCGCGGCCGTCAGCGGAACGGACCGCGCCCAGACGAGGCGATTGCGGCAGGACGCGGTCCCGACGGCGTACTGGTGTACGCCGAGCGGGCCGACGGACGCCGGAATCGCCCGTATCGGCGCGGGAGTACCGTTGCCGCGAAACAGACCGCACGTCGGTCAGGCCATCCAACACGCCGGCTCGGCCTTTCAAAGCGAAAGCCGAGCTTCTCATTTCGCAAGCTCCTGGGCGATCTGGCGCATGAGGCGCGCCTCGTCGTCGGTGACGCAGGCCGGATGGGACGTGAGCCCCGCGAGATCGGCTCCCAGGAGCTTCGCCGCCCAGACGAGCGCCTGCAGGTACTCGCCCTTCTCGTTCAGGTGGAACGTGTCGCTGTTGACCGACCACGAGAGGTCGGCGTTGCGCTTGAACTGGTCTTCGGGCTTCTGGTTGCGCCCGCCCACGACGTCCCCGCCGAAGGAATGCTCGCCGTACGCGACCGGCAGGCGCTTCCGCCACGCCGCCACGGCCCGCCCCATGCGGATCGACTCGAAGCCGTATGCCCCCGCAAACGCCGCGTAGGCGTCCGCCAGCCGCGCGTCCATCTCGTCCGCCGTGACCTTCCACTGCGCGAGCCGCGCGTCGAACGGCGTGTAGCTCCACGTCTCCTGCACGACGACCTTCGCCTGCGGCGCGAGCGCGCGCACGGTCTTCACGAGGTCGTCGCCCCACGGATGGTACGAGTCCTTCCGCCAGCTCAGGTGGCTCGCCTGCTGGATGGTCACGACGTCCCACTTCACGCGCGTCAGGACGCCCGTCAGGCGCTCGTCGCGGCGGATGACGCGCGGCCCTAAGTCCGTCACGCGGTCGTAGCGGTACGCGCCCTTCGCCTTCGGGTCCGCCCGCTCGGCGGCGACGTTCGTCACGTGCCGCTCCAGCGAGCAGCCGCCGATGTAGAGCGATCCGAGGTCGAGCTTCCGGCCGCAGTCCGCCGCGACCTGCGGCAGGTAGGTGAGGCATGAGATCGAGAAGCTGTTGCCGATCATCAGCACCTTCACGTGCGACGGGTCGCCCGCCGGCTCGACGGCGGTCCTGCAGCCGGCGAGACACGCGGCGGCGGCAAGCGACAGGGACAGGATTTCCTTCATGTGAGGCTCCTCAGGATGACGCCCTTCAGGTACAGGCCCTCCGGGAAGTTCAGCGCGACGGGATGGTCCGCCCCCTGCCGCGTCCGCGCGATGACCTGGAAGTCGCGCTGCGCGTCGTGCGCGGCCTCGGCGAGCACATGGTCGAAGAGGTCGGACGTCATCGCGCCCGAGCACGAGAACGTCGCGAGCGTCCCGCCCGGCTTCAGGAGCTTCATCGCGAGGAGGTTGATGTCCTTGTAGCCGCGTGCGGCCTTCAGGACCTGGCCCTTCGTCGCGGCGAACTTCGGCGGATCAAGGACGATGAGGTCGAACGACTTCCCCGCGTCGCGGCACGTGCGCAGGTACTGGAAGACGTCCGCCGCGACGTACTCCATCTCCGTGCCGCAGAGGTGCGCGAGCGCCTCGTTCCGCTTCGCGAGGGCGAGCGCGTCCTCCGACACGTCGACCTGCGTGACCTTCGCCGCCCCGCAGGCGCGCGCATAGAGGCCGAACCCGCCCGTGTAGGCGAAGCAGTTCAGCACCTCGCCGCCGTTCGCGAGCGGCCCGACCGCCGCGCGCGCGTCGCGCTGGTCGAGGTAGAAGCCCGTCTTGTGGCCCTTGCGGACGTCCACGAGGAACTTGCACGGGCCTTCCGCGATCTCGATCAGCTCCGGCGGCTCCTCGCCCGCGAGCGTGCGGAACGCGGGCTCCGTCGGAAGCCCCTCCTTCGCGCGCACCTCGACGTCCAGCCGCTCTGCGACGCCCCGCGCAAACGGCGCGTAGGTCATCAGCGCCTCGGCAATCGCCGCCCGATGGCGGTCTGCGCCCGCCGACGTGAACTGGCAGACGACGAAACCCGCGTAGAAGTCGGCGACAACGCCGGGCAGGCCGTCCGACTCGGCGTTCACGAGGCGGACGGCGTTCGTCTCGGCGTTCGCGAAGAACGTGGCGCGCCGCCCGACCGCCGCGCCCACGCGCGCACGGACGAGCGCGTCGTCCGGCACAGCCGCCGGATCGAACGACAGGAGGCGCACGCGAATCTGGGACGCCGGCGAATACCAGCCGTACCCCCGCGTCTCGCCGTCCGCCGAACAGACCGCGACCGTCTCGCCCGCGCCAAGCCCCGTGCAGACGGCCTCGCCCGTCCTTTCAGCGTCAATCGCGCCGGAGAAAATCCACGGATGCCGCCGTTCGACCGACCGCTCGCGCCCACGTTTCAGAAAGACCTTGTTCATTTCCCGCGCATTATATCAAAAGTTCGCGGACGGTGTGGCGCACAAGCAGCAGAGCCGGAACCCAGAGCAGCCGCTCCACGCTGTCGAGGTGCCAGTCGAAGTCAACAGCTCCGCTGGACGCGAAAACCGCCCCGAAGCACCCAAGCATGAACACCACACCCAGACAAGCCATCCAAAGTGCAGGCGCCTCACGCCGTGAACGACGGGATAGCAAAACCACGCCAAGGGGAAAGGCGAAGCCATAACGCCACGGTTCCAGCAGCGCATACCGCGCCATTCGGGCGAAAGCCGCGAAACCTTTTGCCATGCTCATCTGCCCAAGCGGCAGATAGCCGTCGAGCGACGCGCCCGCCAACCGACACCCACACTGCCAGGCAACCGGCAACAGCGCACCGCAGACAAGACGTGGCAGAAGCCGGAGCCGCGAACCCGAAGGGCTCAACAGAAGCACCGCTAACGCCAAAGAACCGAAATAGATCAGTCCCTCATTCTTGAACCAGCCGGCCGCACCCAGGACAAGCCACCCGAACCAATCGAGCGAATCGTGCCGAATGCGCTCCCATCCCACGAGAACGCAAAGCCCGACAAGGCATTCCGGATAGAACAGTGTCGCGAGCCGAACCGTCAGCGGCGTCAAGAAAACCGCCGCCACCAGCAACCGCTCTGGCCACGCAGACGCACGGGTGAGCAGGAAACCAAGCAGCGCGGACATCCAGAGGCACGGCACGAGCTGAATCAGCCATTCGCCGTTCACGTTCGCCAGCGAATAGCCCCACAGTGCAAGCATCGCCGCCCCCGGCGGATAGGTCGGCTGATACGGAGCAAAGGCGCCATCCGTAAAGAATCCCGTCGGGAATCCTGCCGAGAGCAACAGCAACTTTGCCTTGCCGCCAACCGTCCCCAATCCGTTCGGCGCGACAAACGTGTGGGTCAGGGCCAAAGCCCCTGTGGCAGCGCAAAAGCATGCCGCCACCCCCAAGCAGAACTTCTGATTTCCGATCCCTTTCGCAGAAGAAGAAAGACGTGCGACAAGGCCAAAGGCGATGACAATACAGACAGCCGCGCTCGCCCAGTCCACCCAATGCAACCCAGCCACAGAAAGGAACATCGACACGGACAGGGCCAGAAGCCCCCAAACCAAGCCTTCGAAGCCGCCGGCGGCAACGAACGCGACAACGGCAAAGCCAAGTGCCAACGTCGACACGCATTCGCTGCGCCAAGGTCTTGATGGCGATTGGATGGACGAAGGGAACCAATCCGTCCCCCTCGCCCACAACTGAAGGCCGCCGCCTGAATCAAGAATGCGATACCCCCGTGCCGGCAACTCCACAGCGGCTTGTGAACTGTCGGACGGGGCGACAATCGCATCCGTCTCGGTCAGTTCCGACACGGCACCGAACTTCACGGGGCACGGCGCCGTCGCCCAAGACATTGCCAGGACGCGCGACCGATCCACGGGGAGCAGCTTATTCCCACGTGAGCAGCAATAGGCGACTGTCTTGCCGGACGCCTGTGCCCGTGCAGACATGCGCCGAGCCACGTCAACGTATTCGCCCGTGCTTCTGAAGCCGTCCCGCCATGAGGTCGCCAAACGGACGCCACGACGCACAAGTCGCACATCCTGCGGAAGCGCGCACGCGACTGTCGCAACTGCAAGGCCAACCAAAAGCCAGTCGCGCAACTTCATCCGTCCTCCGGGACAATCTTTCGGATGACCATGACCGTCGGGCGGTCGCCGACGAAAACGATGCGCAGACGGTCAGCCGCGCGCCGCAGCTCGAACCGCACCTCGTCGCGCCGTTCGGTGAACATGCCGACGCGGCTCCACTTTTCGCCTCCGGCGGAAGCCTCGACGACGGCGTTGCCAAGCCGTTGACTGCCATTTTTCAGTCCCGACACGAGGCGGAACTTTCCGCGAACAGGTTCGAGGAAGACGATTTCCACGCGATCACCACGCCGCGCTGGACGGGCTGAGACATAGGCCGTGGCATCCAGTCCGTCGATGATGCGTTCCGGCCCGTGGCCATCGTCCATGCCGGGGAGAGTCGTCGTGCACTTGGCTTGGGCGATGATACGAACACGGTTATCGTGAGCGTTCGCGCGGGGCGCGCCCTTGGCGAACACCCATTCCCAGACAGACTCCTCGCACCACGCCTTGCTCCAGGCGTTGTGCCCTCGGTCGGGGAACGTCGAACGTCGAAAGTCGCCGCCGCCGTTGCGGACGATCTCCTCGATTTTGCGGAGTGCCCGCCGCGATCCTTCGCCTTGGTAGGAATTCTCGTTGTAGAGCATCCAGTAGTTTCCCGGCGAGATCTTTGGAATCCGTGCGGGACTCTGAATGCAGGACGTCGGCACGCATGCCGCAAAGCGTCCAGGGAAGCCGCACGACAGCTCAAACGCGGCGACGCCGCCCCAGGAAAGCCCCGTTACATACAGGCGGTTCGTGTCGACCTTGGGCGACTTCAAGGTGGCAATTACGGTATACATCGCATCGCACGTCAAATCCGCAAGTTTGCTCGATCCTGGCAGGGCCGCTCGCATGACGGAGCCTTTCGGCATCAGCGGCGCGAAAATGTAACAGGGATGCCGTTTTTGGAAGTCGGGGGCCGTCAGACGAGAAAAGAGCGTTGTCTGGTTGAACTGAACGACGAGGTTCGTGCCCTGTTCGCCCGTACCGCCAAAATAGACCACCATCGGAACGGGTGTCGCGCTTCGCTTCGGCGAGAAAAGCAGATACGGCAGTTCGTTGACCTGCGGACGTGAGAACCGCATGTAGTCTTCCGGCAGTTCATCCCGACGGAACCAGCCCGCCGTCATGCCGAACTTCGCCATCCGCAGACGCAGCTCCGTCGAAGCGGGATAGGGTTCGAGCCGCCCCGCATAGCCAAAACCCGGACGGGCGTCCTTCACGGGGACGGAAATGCCCAGCCCTGCCAACGGCAGAAGGAAGAGAAATACCGCCCGTCTGAACATGCCTCAGCCCGTCCGCCGTTCGCTACTCGACGTCCTCGATTGCCGCCCGCTCGGCCAACCGCTGCGCCAGCTCAAGGTCGGAACTCTCTTCTATCCGCCCGTTCTCGACCCGCCAGAACTCGAACGCCTTGTTGTCGTGCATCTTGACCTCCCACTGCCATTTTCCGTTCTTGTCATAGTGATGCACAATCTTCTCTCTCGCCACTTTATGTTCATCAATCACTTTATCAACTGTTCCGGTTAAATAAAATCTAAATTGCCGCCTATTCCCTGTCCCAAAATTTTCTGTAATTCCAATAATCTGAAGCGCACCATCGACCACGCAAATTTGCGCCCACTTCCCCGCCCGACTTCTTTCTGGAGCAAACTGAGAAACAAGTTTCTCCAAGAATGGAGACAGCTTCCCGTCTTTGGTCATCTTTCGAACCTCTTCCGCGCCAAAGCGTCCTGCTGTCGAATAGCAGACGGTGTTTGTCTCATTTTCGGACAAAGACTTTACCGCATCCAGTTGCTTTAACTCCTTCCATGCCGAATCCCGTGTTTCCTGTGCGAGATCAAGCTTTCGCTCGGAAACCTCACGGACAATCTGCCGCACTTTGATGTCAGGAGGTGTCCACGGATTTGGCAAGATCATCGGCATTCCCCGTCTCGTTTGCATCTTGGTTTCGCAATCACACACGTCACCTTCGGGCGAGACGACATACCGCTCATGCCGCATCTTTCCGTCACGGGAAATCCGTTCCTCATGCTCGAACGTCAGGACATCACGTTCCGACGGAAACGTCGGCGGCACGCCAAAACCAGATTCATTAAGCGGCAAGGCGCAGACTCTGAAGAATTGGCTGCGCCCCCGCCCGTTCGTCAGCATATACCTCTTCCCACGCTGAAGATACACGCCCACCCCAATGGAGTGAACATAATCATAGCTGCCGTCGTCCTTTTGAATCGCCAGCATGGGCTTGTTCCAAGATCGAAACGTCAAGAGAAATCCCTTGTCCTCCGTCCAAGACAAAGTCTCTGTCCAGACCGATAGCGTCCACTCAAAGCCTCTTTTCTTCCCTGCTGCCAAACTCAAGTAGGCGGTCATTGACAGCAGAACGACCATAACGAACTTCTTTTTCATTTTTACCTCCACCCTTCATTTTGGGCCAAACTTGTTCTTGTGCTGGCATCCCGGATTTGCCCAGTCGAGGTCTTCATGATACATATCCGAAAAGTCCTCCGTCTCCAACTTGCGCATCCGCACTTCTTCATCTCCATACTCATCATAGTCACCTGTGAATAATTCAGACAATCTGAATGTGTCTTGGTCAAAGTCGTTTGAATACACGCCATCATCACCATTCCGTTCCCGGCCATCAGGAACACCATCTCCGGATGAGTTATCCCGATCACCATAAACAAACAACCGTTCCATCTTTAGCTGCCGTGCTACAGCAGCCTCCAAACTATCATACCCATATGTCGCAATCGCCCTCTCTTCTGATTGACTTTGCCTTTCCACAATTTCAAGCGAACCAAGCCATCGCTCATACATATCTTGGTGTCCAAGTTCATGCTTCACCGTCATTGCGACGCATCCGATACCCTTTCCTCCTCCACCAATTTGGACTTGCCGAGTCTGGTCTTCTGTCTCTTTTACAACCCCGACCACAAAGTACTCTTCTCCTGCAACACCAATAGAACCTGCTTTAACATCGGCAAAAGACGAAGATTTATGCTGAATCTCATACGTCATATTAGTAGTGAAGATTCTCGCTGAGACATTCATTGGACCATCATCGCTCCGTGCGGCCAGATCTGACAGCACCAACCCATGAGAAGGGCTCCATGAGCCATAGCACCCTGGCCGGTACTCATATTTTGCCTCTGCGGGTATCGAACAGACATTCCCCTGCTGCCAGTAGTAGAACCAATTTGGGCTATCGGCTTGACCAAGCGGATGATTCTTCGCATTCTTGGGAAAGAACACTTCATAACTCTTCTCATCACAAAGGATTCCTCCGAACGTAATTGATGCCGTTTTTCTTCCAAAATCCGAATTGTTCTTTGGCAACCCCGTGAATGTCACGGTGGCGATCAGAGTACCGTCGCTTGCCTTTGCACATCCAGCTGGATTTGCATCACGCCACGACATAACAGAGTCGCCAATGGATTCGACTCCAAATACGCAGGCATTTGCAATCCCCCGTGCCGCGCTCGCAGGTGTCACTCGTGCTTTCAGATTCATGGTCAATACACCGGGCATTGCCGTTGAATAAGTGAATTCGTTTTGCCCGTCTCCCGAATCCGAAGGTGCTCCTACAGGATCCCCACTGGGTGTCACCAGTTCGACTTTCGTCACCCTTACGACGCATATATCCGAACATTGCGATGCAAGTTCAGATGTAGCCGTCACCACATATACGCCAGGTGAAAGTTTTTGCGGATTGAAAGTGACCGACCGACCCGTCCCGTAAATTCCCGCCGGACGACTCGTCCAATACGTCTTTCCCCCAGGGTTGCTGTCGCTTGTCAAACGCAACGTGCACTGGGAGGCTTTCCAGCAGACGTTCGTCTCATCGGGCTTAATAGCCAGTTTCAGCACACGGATTACGCCCGAATACGAGTCTTCCGAGCCAGATTCGTCACTGACACAATAAGAGCAAGATCCGCCAGGGGCAACTTCGGCGAATCCTGTGTCTGGCATATCCAGACGAAAGGGGTCTAGTGCCACGACTCGCACATGCAAGGAACCCGTAGTTTCGCTCGGACACAACACGTAGAAGCCACTGTTTACAGCATACACGCCCAATGCTTCGTCACAAATGACCGAGACATAGGCATTCTGCGCATATGCCGCAACTGCATTGCAAACGAAGCCAAATAAACCGGCTCCAACAAGCAACAGATAAACGAATAAACGAGGCACACTACAATACATGGTTTTCGTTTTCCTGTGCACATTATACCAAAAGACAGCCGTCCACTCAAATCGGGCAAGGAGGCGAAAGCGCAAAGTGAAGCTTCAGCCGCGTGAAACTTCAGACCTTGTGGCTCCACCCGTCGAAGACCATCCCCTGGTACGGGCAGTTCCGCGACCGCGAGGCGAATGCCGCGCAATCGACCGCGCGCGGCGCACCGACGACAACGCGCGTCGTGCGGCCCGCCAACGAGTCGACAAGGCCGGACGGCAGGATCGCGCGCGGCAGCTTCCACCAGGCCTCGGCCCACTTCTCGACGGACATTCCCTCCTCCTCGACCATCACCTGGTAGGTGATCGGAAGCGCCGTCTCAAGGCCGATGATGCCGTTCGCGGCGTTCGCGTAGCCGACGTTCTTCCGCGTGGCCGGATGCGGCGCATGGTCGGTCGCGAACATGAGCGCGCCGTCCTTCACGCCGCGCCGCACCTCCGCGCGGTCTTCGCGCGTCGCGAGCGGCGGGGCCATCTTGAAGTTGCCGTCATCGCCGACGATGTCGTCCCGGCAGAGCAGGACATGGTGCGGCGTCGCCTCGGCCGTCACGGGCAGCCCCTCGCGCCGGGCGGCACGGACGAGCGCGACGCCTTCGGCGGTCGAGATGTGCTGGACGTGGAGGCGGCACCCCGTCTCGCGGCAGAGCGAGAGGTCGCGGCGGATGCAGTCCGCCTCGGAGAGGCCCGGCGCGAGCGCGTGCTGCGAGACGACGAGGCCAAGGGCCGCCGCGCGGCGCATCGCCTCTTCCATCACCTTCGTCTCGACGACATAACTGCCGTCATCCGTGAAGAACGCCGCGCCGCCTTGCGCCAGCGCCTCCAGATCGGCGACTTCGCGTCCGAGACGTCCCTTCGTGAGACAGGCGGACGTCAACAGCACGGGATGGTCGCCCGGCAGCGCGGCCGCCGCCTTCCGCTGGTAGTCCATCACGGCGACCGCGTCGCAGGCCGGCGTCGTGTTCGGCATCGTGACGACGGCGGCGAAGCCCCCGCGCTGCGCGGCGGCGAGGCCCGTGGCCGTCGTCTCCGCCGCCGGCACGCCCGGATCGCGGAAGTGGACGTGCACATCGACGAAGCCGGGAAACTCCAATTCTTTTTCCATGCCGCAGATTATAGCAGATCCGCGCCGCCCTCGCACACTGCGGGCTTCGCCGCCGGCCTTCACGGGCGGTTGCCGTCCACGGTGACCCTGACGTTCGGCAGGCACGTCCCGTCCGAAACGGCCTCTTCAAGTTCGCGCGCGCGATCCTCGTCATACCACCAGTAGGGGAAGATGGCGTCCTCGTCGCCGTAGCGGCCGAGAACCGACGACGGCATCCCGAACTTGTTCCAGTAGAGGAGCCGCCGCTCGTCCGTGTTCCAGAGGAGGACATACGGCACCTGGTCGGTGACGAGCCGGTCGATCCGCCGGTAGGCCGCCGCGCGTTCGGCGGCGGACATCATCCCCTTCTCGGCCGCGATGAGCGCGTCCACCTCCGGCAGGTCGAGTCCCGTCACGTTGTTGCCGCCCGCGCGCCGGCCCTCTGACGAGCGCCACGTCGTCTCGGGGTTGCGGAAGACGCTCGCGCCCCACGACGCCCACGTCATGTCGAAGTTGAAGGCGTCCATGTCGCGCATCCAGCCGGCGAAGTCCTTTCGGACGATCTCCATCTTCACGCCACACGCGGCGAGCGCCTGCGTGAAGAGCGAGAGGAACTTGTCCTCGCCCGCCGAGCGCGAGAGGAACGTGAACGTGAAGCCGTTCGCGTAGCCCGCCTCCGCGAGGAGCCGCTTCGCGCCCGCGACGTCATACGTCCACTGCACGTTCGCGCACGGGTTCGCCGCGTCGTAGAGGTCTTCGTAGTAGCTCTTCTGCAGGAAGTACTCGCCGTTCATCATCGTGCGGTTCATCGTCTCGCGGTCGACGAGCTTCGCCATCGCCTGGCGCACCTTCAGGCTGTTGAACGGCGGACGCCGCAGGTTCATCGCGAAGCCCTGAAAGCCGATCGGCGCGCGGTTCTTCACGCGCCGCTTCAGGATCCAGTTGCGCGCGAACTTCAGCCCTTTCGTCTCCGCGTTCATGATGCGCGCGGAGTAGACCGGGTAGACGTCAATCGCCCGCTTCTTGAGCGCCTCGAAGGCGTTCTCGTTGTCCGCATAGTAGCGCATCACGATGCGGTCGAAGTTGTAGAGCCCGCGTGCGGACGGGAAATCGCGCCGCCACCACGTGCCCGTGCGGCGGAACTCGCTCTCGACCGGCTCGTTGACGCGCGCGAGGCGGTAGGGGCCGCTCACGGGCAGGCCGACGAGCGAGACCTTGTTGAAGTCGCGTCCCGCGAACGCATGCTGCGGCAAGATCCAGAAGAGGCCACAGTGCAGGAGGTCGCGCCAGTCGCGCGGGCTGTCCCCCTTCTTGCGGAAGCGCACCGTCCGCGCGTCAAGGATCTCCGGGCTCTCGAAGACGCCGAGCATCGTCTTCCACGGCCCCGTCTCGCTCTTCGCGTCCATGACCGCGTCGAAGGTTCCCTTCACGTCCGCCGCCGTGACGGGCCGCCCGTCCGACCAGCGCGCACGGTCGTCGAGGACGAACGTGAACGCCCGCCCGTCGTCCGACACCGCCCAGCGCCGCGCGAGGGCCGGCACGAAGTCGAGCGTGTCCGAATCGACCGAGACCAGGTTCTCGTACATGAGGTCGAACGTCATCTTCGTGTACGAGTTGTTGTCGATGTAGGCGTTGTAGCTCTTCGGGCCCTGCCCGCCCGAAAAGCGGACCGTGCCGCCCTTCCGCGCGTACGGGCTCGCCACCGGATCGGGCCGGTCGACCCAGTTCGTCGCGGGATACCACGTCACCGCCGCCAGGAGAAGGAGCGCCGCCGTCATCACGCACCCGGCTCGCGCAGGCGGAAGGCCTCGATGGCCGACGCCCGCTTCGTCACGGGGTCGAAGTCGATGATCGCGCCTTCGAGCGTCGAGGGGCCGGAGGCGACCTCGAAGCGGGCCGGGATCCCGGTCACGAACTTCTTCGTCACGGGCTTCAGGTCGCGGCCGATCGACGAGACGTAGGGCCCCGTCATGCCGAGGTCGGTGATGTACGCCGTGCCGTTCGGGAGGAGCCGCGCGTCGGACGTCTGCACGTGCGTGTGCGTGCCGACAAGCGCCGTCACGCGCCCGTCGAGGTAGTGGCCCATCGTCATCTTCTCGCTCGTCGCCTCGGCGTGGAAGTCGACGAAGACGGGGACGTCCTTCGGCATCTCGGCGAGCGCGCGGTCGGCCGCGTGGAACGGACAGTCCGCCGGACTCATGAAGACGCGCCCGTGAAGGTTCAGGAGCGCGAAGCGGAACGTCGGCAGCGTGACGACGCACCAGCCCTTGCCGGGGGCTTCCGGCGGGAAGTTCGCGGGCCTGACGAGGTTCGCGACCGTGCCGATCTGCCCAGCGAAATCCTTCTGCCCCCACGTGTGGTCGCCGAGCGTGATCGCGTCCGCCCCGGCCTCGAAGATCTCCTTCGCGAGCGCGGCGGTGATGCCGGAGCCCGCCGCGCAGTTCTCGGCGTTCACGACGACCGCGCCAAGGCCCTTCTCGGCACGGAGCGTCTTCAGGTGCGCCTGAAGCATGCGCCGCCCGGGCCCGCCCACGACGTCGCCGATCATCAGGATCCTCATGCCGACACCTCCCGTTCTGATCTTTTCATGGCCTCGTATTATAGCATAATTGCCCGGCGCGCCGCACGGCCTCGCGCCGCCACCCGGAGAGACGGCTTCGGCGCCCTGAAGGCAGGGGGCTGATCCGCTGCTCCAAAGCGCTCAACGTTTGGTTGTCATTGATAAAACATGACCGCCCACTTGTGCGCGGGATTGAACGCCGCCTCGCCCTTCACCGCGTGCGTCGCCGTCAGCTTGGCGTAGCGGATCTTCAGCGGCTTCGCGAAATCGGCGAACTGCTCGACGGGATTGGCCAAGATGTTCCCGAACTCGCCGTGCGCGACGACATCGCCCCAGCGAACGCCGTCTTCGCTCAGCCGAAGCTCCCACTTATCGGGCAGGTTGCCGAGATTGTGCCGCGGATCGAACTTGAAGCCGCGCACAAGCCCCGGATGCTTCCACTTCGCGACGAGCTCGTTCGGGGCCGATCCGGCGGAGACCGTCACTTCGACGCCCTCGTTGACGAAATACTTCCGCAAGGGCGCCGCATCAGGCTCCAGCGGGACTTCGGGCGCGAACCGGAGGGCGATGCGTTCGACGAACGCGCCTGGCTTCGCTTCGGTCACGACGAGACGGAATCGGCGCGCCGTCACGACCGGGAAACGCTCGATGCGGCGGTAGCCGACTGTCGCGGACTCGACAAGCTGCGTCCAGACGCCGTCCCTTTCGCATTCAAACCGCCAGGACGCGATCTTCTGCCCCTGCGTCAGGCACTCCCTCACGTCGACGGCGTTCACGGCCGCAGCGTGCGCAAGGTCGATCTGGCAAGCGCCCGGCGTGCGCCAGACGGTCGCGTCCGACGCGTAGTCGATGGCGTTGAACCGCTTGACATAATCGCCGAACTCCTTCAGGCGCCTCACGTCATCCGCCCCCACAAGGCCCTCCCGGTTCGGCGCGATCCCGAGGTTCAGCACACAGCCGCGCCCGACGCTCAAGAAGTAGATGTCCACCAGTTCCGAAAGCGGCTTCGGCGCGTCCTTCTCGTGCCAGAACCAGCCCTTCCGCAACGGCGTGTCGCATTCGGGCGTCTCCCAGAAGCCGCGCGACGTGACGTAGTTGACCGCCGTCGGCGCATAGCCATCCTCGTTGCCGACCCACACCGCCGAATTCGGACCTTCACCGCCGAAAGCGACCGCATCCGGATAAAGCTCGTGCAGGCGTTTCAGCAGCTCCGGGATGCGGTAATACGCCCAGGGCGAGACGGCCAGCTTGCGCCGCTCGCAGGCGCCGCCGTACCAGCCGTCCCCGCCGTTGGCGCCGTCCAGCCAGATTTCGGAGATCGGCCCGTAGCTCCTGAACAGCTCCTCGAACTGTCGGTGATAGTAGTCCGTGTACGCCGCCGTGCCGTAACTGGCCTGATGGCGGTCCCACGGCGAGAGGTAGACCCCGAAGCGCAAGCCTTTCCTTCGGCACGACTCCCAAATCATCTTCACGACATCGCCCTTGCCGTCTTTCCACGGCGTGTTGGCGACCGTGTAGTCCGGGTTCAGCGGCGACGACCACAGGTTGAAGCCGTCGTGGTGCTTCGTGACCATCACGACGCGCCGAATGCCGGCCGCCGCCATCGCGTCCACCCACTGGTCCGTGTCCAGCCGGGTCGGATTGAAGACGGCGGGCGGCGTGTCCCCGTACCCCCATTCCTTGTCCACATAGGTGTTCAGCCCGAAGTGGACAATGGCCATGACGCCATCTTCCAGATGCTCCAGCTGCCCTTTCGACGGCACGACAGCCGCCTGCGCGCCGACGAACATTCCAAGCACGCAGAAAACGCTCAATTTGTCTCTATTCATCATTACATTTCTCCTTGCCCCGCATTATATCAAAAAGCACGGGCCTGCGCGTCAGAGCCGACGCCAGTCAAATGGCGGCACGGACACGCCCCGGCGGCCGAACGGCTTGTCCGTGTGGTTGACGACGACCTCCGCGCCGTTGGCATACCCCGTCAAGGTCACGCCGGGCGCAAGCAGGCGATGTTCCGTCATGAACACGAGCTGCAGGTCCGACAGCCGCGCATGCTCGTCCGCGCCTTTCTTGACGGCCGTCACGGCGTCCGCGAAGTTCTCGGGCGTGTCCAGCGTCAGGTCTTCCCTGCCCATCCACTGGAATCCCGTCACGAAGGCCGAATGCAGGTAGAACATCGGACGTCCGCCGAACTCGACGAGCGCAAGGCGCGTCTCGCGGTCCTTGATCGTGTAGTTCGTGCACGCCGTGAACGGCCCCGAAAGGATGATGCCGTTGTAGACGAGCTGCCACAGCGGAACGATTCGGTCGACGAGCGGATGCGGCCTCGCGCCCGGCTGCGCATAGGAAATGTAGAGCGCGTAGTCGAGCGAGCCGGCGGCGAAGTCGAATCCGCCCTCGCTGCCGCAGCCGCCCATCGTCCGTCGCGCCTCGCGCTGGATCAGGTCGACGTAATGCGCGGCCTGGCGCTTCGTCAGGGGATGGCGCGGGTCGAAGCAGGCGCGCGGCGTGGTGATCGAGAGGACGTCGATGTAATGAAGGCCGCGAAATCCGAGCGAGGCGATCCGGCCGAGGTCTTCCGAGGCGAAACGCTCCCACGCGCGCCGCGGGCAGAGGTTGTACATCCGCCCGCCCGACCAGCAGGAGTTCTTCGACAGCGACCCGTCCCTGTTCTTGATGACGAACTCCTCGTCCCAGCAGTCCGCGATGCGGTAGGCGTCGGAATGGTTGTTGTGGCAGACGATCCGATAGCCCAACGCCCGCGTCTCGGCGACCAGGCGCCGCAGCGCGGCCTCGCCGCCCAGCGCGGGCTCGACGGGGAACACCTGCGGATAGCGTCCGTCATGGCCCATGCGGTTCCATCCGACGAGGCAGAACTCGGCGTCCTTGACGCCCGCCGCCTTGCACGCGCGCACGAATTCGCCGACGCGCGCGAACGTGACGGCGACCTTCAGCGGCGGCTCGTTGGAGGGCGTCTGCTCCTCGACCGGCGGCGGCGCCGGCTTCCACGCCTGGCGGATGCGCACCTCGACAGACTTCGCCGCCGCCGCGAGATCCGGCTGCTCGGCCAGGCGTTCGGCAATCGCCTTCACCTCGCCGCGCGCGAGCCGCCGGTTGCGATAGGCCGCCGCCATCTGCGGATAGCCCGCCTCCGGCGGCAGTTCCGCAAACGAGACGCGAATGTCCTCCTCCGCAGGGCAACCGTCCAGCATAAACCGAAGCGCGACGGAGTACGTCCCGTCTTTCACGCGAACGATCGTCCTGTAGCTCCACGGAAGGCCGTCCACGAACGCGACGAACGTCTTGCGCGGCGTCTTCATCCCGAACATCGGCATCATCGCGGCACCGAGCGCGCATTCGCCGTTTGTCGGGCAGGTGAACTCGCCGTAGAAGCCGTTGGGCAGGACGAAGAAGCCCGGCTCGCCAACCCGTGCCGTCGCGAAGTCCGGCGCAACCTCCACCCAGTCGGCCGCGCCGACAGACGGCGAGGCGACGACAAGGGAACCGTCCGCAAGCGGCCGACGCGCGCGTTCAACGCGCCCATCGCGGGACACGGTGATCGTGGCGGATTCCGCAAAAGCCTGTCCGAAGACGAGGGCGGAGCAGAGCAGAAACAGGCACATCTTCATTTCGGATCGTGAACGTAAAGCTTTTCGGGGTCGCAACTGACGCGGATCGCGCGTCCGTCACAGGAGAACGTCACGTCGCCATGGACATTCGTGCAGTAGGTCTTGCGGATGCCGCCGCTGTCCACGTGCTTTTCGAGCACTTGCCGCCCGCGCACCATCATCCACGGCAGGTTGCCGAGCGAGCCGACCGCCACGACCGGCTTCGGGCTCATCGCCGCGATGTCCGCCCAGATCTCCGGGTCGCCGTGGCCCGGAAGGACGATCGCGTCCGCGCCCCACGTCCCGTTCTGCTCATGATAGGGCCGGATGTATTTCTGCACGTACTGCTTGCCCGCATTGTCGCCGCCGATGTAGAACGTCCGCTCGCCGACCTTGATGCGGATGGCCGTCGAGTTCGCGTTGAGCAGGTGATGGAACGGGAAGTCCGTCGCCGACGACTTCTTGAAGTCTTCGATCGCCTCGCAGTAGAAGTCTCTCGGCGGCCAGACGACCTCACAGGAAACGCCCGGCTCGTCCCAGCCCAGTTCCGTTCCGACGCGCGTGTTGCGGACAAGTCCGCCGGGATGCTCCTTCTCCCAATCGGACATCGCCTTTTGCGCGACCTCCAGCTCCCGCGCATAGTGGAAGCCCAACGGCTTTCCGTCCGACGGCACGAACGAGTTGTCGTAGACGCGCCGGATCGGGAAGTTCTTCCAAAGCCAGAGGAATCCGCCGAAATGGTCGGCATGGTAATGCGAGATGATGACGCCGTCGATCTCCCGGATGCCGTGCGCGACCAGCCACGGGGCAATGATGTCCTTGCCGTTGTTCTTCGCCTTCTGCCCCCGGAAGTCGCCGTTGCCCGTGTCGAAGAGATAGGTCTTGCCGGAGGGCATCCGGATGACCACGCACAAGCCGGCACCGCCCACCATGCAGTCCGGATTCAGGGCCGTGACGGAAAACTCCGCCTTGCCCGTTCCGTGGCCCTCGGCTGTCGCCGCGCCGCCCTTCAGCGCAAGGGCGGTTGCGCCCGCCCCTGCCAAGAACTCTCGTCTGTTCATTGTCTCTCTGTCTCCTCTTGTTCTTCTTAACGGATGATGACCGCCAGACCGCGCCTCGGCACGTCCAGCACAAGCTCGTTGCCGACTTTCGACACCGTAAGCGTACGCCCCTTGGCATCGACCGACGGACTGACCGTCCAGACGGCATCCTCGTCTGCCGCGAGGCTCGTCGCACGGACGATCGGATACGCGCCGCCGGGCAGGGTTGCGACAGCGTCCGGCAGACGAATCGTCGCGCCCGCACCGCAGGCAAGCGCCCCATCGACCGTCAGCGTGGAGGCCGCGCGGTCGGCAACGGCAACCTCGAATGTCGCGGAGGCCAACGTCAGCCCCTCCGAGGCCGAGCACGCCAACGTGCCGCGCCCGCCCAACGTCACGCCCGTGGCCGACGCAAACGCCGCCGGCAGCGTCAGCTTCGCCGCCGTGTCCACGCAGACGCGCGCCCCCGCCGCAACCGTCAGCGTCTGCGGCGTCAGGATCCCGGCCCCCAGCCGGAACGTGGCCCCCGCCGCGACATTCAGCGATTTCGGCGCGGACGCCGCCGGCTCTTCGTCGATGCAGAAGTCGTTATGCCAGACGAGCGTGCCCTCATCGACGAACAGCATGCCCGGCGAACTGAATTTGGAAGGGTCATCCGTCTCCGCCAGCGCGGACGTCACCGTCAGCTCGCCCGCCCCTGCCTTGTGTAGCTTGTTGTGGTAATTGCCCTGCTGCCGCCAGGTTTCGATGCGCGCAACCGACAGGCTGACGCCGTCCGCGACAGTCAGGACGCTGTCGCGCCTCACAGTCGAGGCTGTCGGCAGATAAAGGCTTGGCGGCGTGGCCCCTTCGGGCTCGGAAAAGGCGACACGGGCGTTCACGGTGCAGAGACCGCGCAAGTCGGCGACCTCGTGCAGGACGATCTGCGGGCTGACGGTCGACGGAATTGCCTTCCCGTCCGTATCCGACTGCAACACGAGCCAAGTCGTGGCCTTCGCGGACTTCACGTCCACCGTCACGCTGTCCGCCGCATTGAACTTGTAGAATGCGAATCCGTACGTCTGGCCATTCGGCGAGCCGCCCGTCAGGGACTCGATCTCGTGGCGCACGGTCGGCGCGAACGCGGCGATCGCCAGTTCGACGTCCGTCGCCGTTTCGGAGGACGCTTCCGAAAGTTCGACCCACGCGGCATCCAGCACCGTCTTCAGGTAGCCGCGCGCAACGCCCGCGACCGTCACCTTCGCGCCTGCGCACAGCGTCGTCGCGTCAACGTCCGACAGGCGCACATAGCGACTGCCGGCAAACGTCTCCGCCGTCACCGTCGCCCCGTCCCTCCGGCCGGGATAGCAGGTCGCCCAGCGAGCCTGTCCGCCTGTCGCATAGGCGCGAGGCGTCGTGTAGATGATTGTCTCCGCATCCGACGTGGCGAACCATTTCGGGCAATACGACAGGTAGCCGGAAGACGGCGTCGGGCATTCGTCCAGTGCTCCGCAGAAATAAAGGGCGTTCTTCACGCCGCCTAAGATCCGAACGGGACAGAAAAACCAAGGCCCCTTGGCCCCGTTCGTGTTCGCGCCGCCCGTCAGTGTGCCTGTGACCGTCAACGTGCCGTCGCCGAGGAACTTTGCCGGGCCACAAGACGACGAGCCCGTCAGCTTTGCCACCGTGACGCCGCCGTCCGGCAGCCGGATCCAGCGCGGCGTGGCGCTGTCCGTGCCGTTGGCGACATTGAACCGGGCCTCGCCCTCGGCGTCGGGGACAACCCCATCGACCCAGTTTGCGGAATCCGACCAGAGGGCCGGTTCGACGGGCGTCAGGCCTCGTTCGCTCCAGAGCCAGGTTCCGTCTTGGGCGCGCGCAGACAGGGCCAGCCCCATCATTACGCCAATCAGCGTCTTCCGTGTCAGGAATGCCATGGGAATGTCTCCGTTCGTTTCAGCGCGTGACGCGCACCACGAAGACGGGCTCGCCGTCCTCGATCACGAACGTTCCGTTCTCGCTCCGCTCGGAGCGATAGCAGTAGCCGGCGAAATTGTAGCGCTCGACCGTGCACGCGCCGCCGGGAACCTTCACCTTTCCGGCGGGTCGCGTCACGCGCACCGGCGCACGCCCCTTCGACTCGATTGCCGGGATGAGCGCAAGCGGGCCTTTCGTCATCTTTTCAGGATTCAGCCGATAGCCCGTGTTCTCGGCGTCGGACGAGACATTGAGGACGATGTCGCGCGACTCGGCGAAGCCGCGTCCGTCGCGCGTCGCCGCGCCGAAGAAGGCGAACGGCAGCTTTCTCGTCTGGCGGAAGGAGACGCCGTTCTTGAACGCGAGATCCGCATCGAGGACGCCGACGGCAATTGCCGCCGTGCGGTTGTCGATGACGAGACGGCTGTTGGGCGTGTCCCAGGTGATGTCCGGCGACGGCTCCAGCCGCCCCCGGTCGTCCGAAAGGCGCTCGACATACTCGAACGGCCCCGTGATCTTGAGCGGAGCCTCCTGGTTCGGGTCGAAGTTCAGCGTCAGCTGACGGCGAACCGAGTTCTGCATGAGCTTGCGGTACATGTTCGGCATCGTCAGGTATTCCTCGACGCCACCGCCCGTCAGTTCCGCAATCTCGTTCTGGTCGAACTTCGTGCTCTTCTCGCCGCACGAATAGGAGCGCCAGAGCGGATCGGCATAGGCTTTCGGCCCGTAGGAGACAACCGTCTTCTCCGCATTCTTCGCGATGCCGTTGACGAACGCCTGTCCGCAGACGACAAGCCCGCCCATCAGGATCTCGTCGACGGCGCCCATGAAGTAGCGGCAGTATCCGGCGCGCGTGCCCGGCGTCGGTTCGGGGACGGCCGTCCCCGCGTAGGCGAGGTCGGCGTCGCCTTGGATCGACGCGGAGTTCTTCGAGAAGTTGTAGTAGTAGAGCGCGTCCCAGCCAAGCCCCGCCCCGGTCGCGTAAAGGACGGGCAGCCACTCGCAACGGTACTTGTAGGGCCCGTGCGGATGGTGTTCGTAGATCATGAAGAACTTGTTCTCGACCGTCTGCATGTTGAGGTTCCAGAAGTAGGGCCTGTGCGTGACGAACGGCGCATACGGGAAGAACGGCGCATCCCGCTTCGTCGTGCAGGGCGACTGGTAGAGGCCGATGCCGACGCCGTCGCCACGCTGATGGACGTATTGGGCGTTCATGTTGACGTAGCCGTGCGTCCCATGGAGAATCGGCGCGACATTCAGGCCGACGCCCTTCGGCATCGCCGCGCGCAAGGCCGCGCAGATGTCGTCGTTGACCGAGCCCTGCAAGTGCTGGAGGAACAGCAGCGCGTCGCTGCGATGCTCTTCCGGGTAGGCCTCCTCGTCGCCGAACAGCGGCCCGAACGGACGCTCCTCGCGCTTCCCGTAGCGCTCTTCGAGCCAGTCCCACCAACGCTCGTCGAACCGGCGACGCTGTTCAGGCGTCCAGCCGGACATCTTGCCGCCGTAGCCGTGCGCATCCTTCTGCAGCAGGTCGGCGATGAACGTGTCCTCGTTGAACAGCTCGTAGGTCGCGAAGACGCTCAGCTCGCCGTTGCGGCGCCCAAGATACGGATTCACGTGGTTCGCAAAGCGAAGCGCGTGAGCCTTCAGCCGCGCATGCCCTTCCGGCAGAAGCCAGAAGACGTTGCGCTTCATCTCCGCGAAACGCGCGTCCATCGGCGGATAGCCGCTCGACACGGACGTGCAGTGGACGAAGACGTTGTTCTTGCGCAGAAGCGCAATGAAGTAGTCGTAGGCGTCGATGAGTTCCGTCTCCGCATATTCGGGCGTCGCGTTCGTCGCGTCCTTCGCATACCAGTTGCGCGAGAAGACGCGCACGCCGTTCACGTTCATCGCCTTGAGGCGGCGAACGATCGTCTCGGCCTCCTCGTGGCTCGTCGGCTGGCTCACGTCGACGCCCGACAGCCGCAGCTTCCGGCCCTTGTAGACGAGATCGCCCGCGCCGTCCACCGTGACGAACGCGTTGTCGTCGATCTCCACGGACGGCTCGAAGGAAAGCCGCTTGGCGTTGTCGTCAAACTCTAGGCGAAGGACGATCACGTGCTCCAGCCCGTTCGTCCTCGGCGTGCGGACGCCGAAGTTCAGCTTCAGGGCGAGCAGCCGCCCCTTGGAGCCTTCCCAGCGCACCGTCGCCGGACGCCGCATCGCCCGGAGGATGCCGAGGTCGCAGGGCAGGGCGACACGCTGCGTCGCGAAACGCCTCATTTCGCCGACGGGCGCGCGGAAAAGCTCATGCCCGTCGTCTGCGGACGCGAAGACAAGCGCCCCTTCAAGCGGACCGGCCTTCCTGTCCCAGCGGATTTCCGTCACCGCCCAGTCGAACGACACGGACTTGAGCGCCAGCCCAACCACCTGGTCAAACACCTCACTGGCGCACAGGAACGGAACAGAAGCCGACCCGTCCGCCGGCACGGACAGCTCGCGCGGCTCGCCCTCCGACCACATTCGGAACGCGACCCATTTCGCTTCCGCAACCGAGGCAGCCCCGACGGCGACGCACGCAGCCAAAGAAAGAAGTTTCATGCTTTTCATTTTCACCAACAGCCCTTTCTTGCAACAGCCCTTTCTTGTTTGAAGTTCAAGTGAAGTTTAACATTTTTCCGCCCCGGCCACAACGTATACCTTGGCATACCCTCCCGCCCGCTCCTCACGCAACGCCCCTCTCTGTTCGCCATCCTCTTCTTCATCTGATAGCCGCAGATTCTCGCAAAACGGCGGCGCAAGCCGCCTGTGGCCCGGAGGAGCCGACAGTCGCACGGGAGGAGCGAAGGGATCGCCTGTCGCCTCGGCGTTGTCGCTTGCGGAAGCGCATTTTGCCGAGGGGAATGTCTTGTCACGTTCGATTGACTAACGTGTGGCGACAGGTGCGACTCACGGAGCGACGGTTCGCGCGACCTGTCGGGCCGACGGGCCAATGATGACGTGCGACACGCAGATTGTGGTATAATGTCGCGTGTCATGAAATTCATCTTCGCGTCCCTGCTGATCGGCCTCGGCCTTTTCGCCAACGCGGCGATGCCGCCGCCGCTCGTCTCGGCCGCCGAAATGTCCGGGCGCGACGGCCATCTCGTCCGCGTCGAGGGAACCGTCCGCGACGTCTTTGCAGACGAACGGGACGCCGACTACGTCTACCTGCTCATCCAGACGGCGACCGGCCCGATCTACGCCACCACCCTCATTCAGACGAACACGCTCCACGACTTCTCGCGCCTCGTCAACGCCGAAGTCGTCGCCACCGGATTCTGCCGCCTCGCCAACAACAACCTCCAGCCCCGCCGCTACCTCGGCCACATCCTCGCCCTTGCGCGCGAGATCCCGCCCGCCCAGCGGCTGGTCGTCACGCGGCCCGCGCCCGCCGACCCGTTCGATGTGCCCGAACTCGACGAGGACTGCTCGCTCAATCCGCTTCAGATCCAGCAGCTCGGCCGCCGCCGCGTCCGGGGCTGCGTCCGCGCCGTCTGGGGTCGGGCGAACGCCCTCGTCGAAACCCCGTCGCGGCGGCTGACGCGCCTCGAATTCGCGGATGTCCCCACGCCCGCCGTCGGCGCGTTCGTCGAGGCCGTGGGCTTCGCGGACACCGACGCCTACCGCCTCAACCTGACGCGCGCGACGTGGCGGACGACCGCGTCGTGGGACGTCCGACCCGAGCCCGTTCGCACGACGTCCGCCGCCGCCATCCTGACGGACGGGCATGGGCGCACGCTCGTCGACACGGGAATCTACGGAAAGGCCATCCGTCTCCGGGGGACTGTCCGCGCCCTGCCCGAAAGCGCGCGCGGGAACGACGCGCTGCAGCTCGACAACGACGGCTGGCCCGTGCCGATCGACGTCAGCGCGTGCCCCGAAATCCTCGACGGCCTCGCCGTCGGCTGCCGCGTCGAAGCCACGGGCATCTGCCTTCTGAACATCGGAAACTGCCGCCCGAACGCCGCCTTCCCGCAAGTCCACGGCTTCTCGCTCGTCGTGCGGACGCCGACGGACCTCGTCGTGCTCGCGCGCCCTTCCGCCTGGACGGTGCGACGGCTCGCCCAGGCGCTGGCCGCCGCGCTCGTTCTCCTGGCTGTCCTCCTCGTCGTCATCCTCGTCCGCAATCGCGCCCGACGCATCCTTGCGGACGCCAAGGCTCACGAACGCATGCGCCTCTCCATCGAACTGCACGACGCGCTGTCGCAGACGCTCTCCGGCATCGCCATGCAGCTCGGCGCCATCAAGCGCTTCGCCCAGACGGATTCCGCGCGCATGTTCCGCCACCTCGACATCGCCGCGCGAACGCTGAAGGCCTGCCGGGACGAGCTGCGCAGCATCCTCTTCGACCTGCGCAGCCGGGTTCTGGACGAGCCGAACCTCGAAACCGCCGTCCGGCAGGTCATCGAACCGCACCTGTGCGAGACGGACGTGCGCATCCGCTTCGCCGTGCCGCGCAACCGGCTCTCCGAGGTGTCCGCACGCGCCCTCCTCAGCATTGTCCGCGAACTCGTCGTGAACGCCGTCCGCCACGGACACGCCACGCGCATCCGCATCGCCGGAAGCCTCGACGGCGGACGGCTCTACTGCTCGGTCGCCGACAACGGGCACGGTTTCGACCCCGAATCGTCCCCCGGTGCCGAAGAGGGGCACTTCGGCCTTCAGGGCATCCGCGAGCGGATGGAGGCCGTCTGCGGCACGCTCACCATCGAGAGCCGTCCAGGCGACGGCGCGAAGGTCACGGTTTCGATGAACACCGACGAAAACGCGCGGAAAGGAGCCTGACGCATGGACGGACAGAAGAGCATCCGCATTCTCATTGCCGACGACCACTCGGTCGTCCGCATGGGCCTGGCCGCGCTCCTGAGCGCCGAGGACGACCTTTCGGTGGCTGGCTACGCGAAGAACGGACGCGAAGCCGTGGCGCGCACCCTTGAACTCCACCCGGATGTCGTCATCATGGATCTGGAAATGCCGCAGACGGACGGCGTCGCCGCCACGGCGGAAATCGCCGCGCAAGCTCCACGGACGAAAGTCCTCATCCTGACGTCATTCGCGACGACCGACCGGCTGGCACAGGCCGTCAAGGCGGGCGCGGCCGGCACGATCCTGAAGAGCGCGGACGACGCCGAAGTGATTGCGGCGATTCGTGCGGTCGCGGGCGGCAAGACTTACCTTTCCAGCGACGTGCAGCGGCTCTTCCGCGAAGACCCGCCCGTGCCTCGGCTTTCGCCGCGACAGGGTGAAATCCTCGACTCGATCACGCGCGGACTCACCAACGCCGACATCTCCCGTCAGCTCGGCATCAGCCTCGTCATGGTGAAAAAGCACGTCACCGCGCTGTTCCAGAAGATTGGCGCGGCGAACCGCGCCGAGGCCACCGCCATCGCCTCCCGCAAGCACCTCGTCAAGGACTGACGCCGCCAGCCGTCACGCCTCCAGCAGCCACTTCCAAATGGGGACAATGCGGATGCCGTCTTCCGTCATCCGCTCGTCGTCCCACGTGACGACCGTGCAGTCTTCGATGCCCGTCGCCTTCTTCGCCTCGCGCAAGGCCGACATCTCACGAGCGAACGTTTCCGTTGCGGACATCTCGTAAGCGACCTGGATGAGGCGTCGCCGCCGTGTCAGGTAGTCAAAGACATGAAAGTCGACCTCGCGATTCCCCGACAGCGGCAGATAGTTGACTTGATTCAGCCCGCGCCGCAAAGCCATGTAGACCATGTTCTCCAGTTTCCACCCCTTCTCCGCATCCGTCTTCGTCGTCACGGCATTGACAAGCCCGACATCAATCACGTAATGCTTGTCCGGATTGACCCGCTTGACCGCCAGCGAATCGGACAGTACGGACACGGGATAGACCAGATACGCATCCCTGAAATACGACAGATAGTCGGCCACGTCCTCTCGGCGACTTGGGAACGCCAGATTCTTCAAGACGCCTGAAATCGCGTGAGCAGACGTCCGCCGAGCAAAATTGTGCAAGAGGTAGTCCAAGGTGTAGAGCAGAGACTGCACACTGACGACCTTGTGCCGCTGCAGCACGTCGCGATAGACAACGGCATGTGCGTAATCCTGCAATGTGGCGACTCGCACGCCATCCGGCATGTCCTGAACGGCCGGGAAACCGCCAATCCCTGCATAGCGCTGCATGGCATTTCGCAGGACACCCCGTTCGGCAGCCGTCAAGGCGCCCGTGGGCGGCACGGTTTCCATGAGGCCGTTGAACCGAAGGAATTCGCGGAACGACAGCGGAAACACTTCGATCGGCACGGCTCGCCCGCGCATTTCGGTCGCAATCTCGACGGAAAGGAGCTTGGACGAAGACCCTGTCAGGCAGAGCTGGATGCGGGGCGTGTCGACGAGCCGCCGAGCATAGGCCTCCCAACCCGACACGTCCTGAAGTTCATCCAGAAAGAACCAGCGTTTGCCTCGTGCGAACGCAGGATACAATTCCGCATGGGCCTCTTCGATCAGATGAAGCTGGTCGGCCGTAATCATGCGTAGGCGGTCATCTTCAAAATTCAGGTGCACGATTCGTCCAAGTTCCACGCCTTCAGCCAGCAGAGCCCGGATTCGGGCATACGTGACATAAGTCTTGCCCGTGCGGCGCATACCCTTGATGACCGTCGCCAAGGTCGGCTTCTCATAGTATTCAACGTCACGGGCAATCACTTCGTCCGGCACCCCGCTTTCGTAGAACGTGCGGAGAATTTCTTTGATCACGTCTTTCATGCCGCGTATTGTACTAAAATCGTGCCAATGCGTCAACCGCATTGGCACGATTTCGACACCATTACACAGACATCGCTATAAGATGCTCATTTTGCGTTATCCGAACGAGACAGCAACATTTTATCGCTTTTAACACACTAAAAATGGGGACAGGCCCCAACACACGGGGGCCTGTCCCCACGAAGCCCTTTCATGTTCAGTGCGAGACTGTATCACTTGAACTGTATCACTCATGTCTGACCCTTTAGACCGCAGCGCATGCGGCAAACGCCATCGCCGTCACGCAGACGGTCAGTTTCAATCCCCGTCTCCCTTCAGACGCACCTCGACGACCGTCGTCAGGTTGTCGACCCTGTCATACGGCAGGCGGATCCGAAGGCGCCCGCCCTTCCATTCGTACGGCACGGGACGGCCCCTGGCCTCCGCGGACAGCGGCTCGGCGACGCCCTCGCAGACGATCTCGCCGCACTGCAGCCAGTCGTAGTGGAAGTACAGCGTGTCATCACGGCGCGTGACCGGGACGTTGCACCTCTCCGGCCACAGGTCCGTCCCCCGCGCCCCGACGATCGACCGCCCGTTCTCCCTCATCCAGGCCGCCATGCCCTCCATCAGCTTGTAGTACGCCTCCGGCAGGTCGCCATGCCCGTCGGGCGCCACGTTCGCCACGAAGTTGCCGTTCCACGACCGCGCCATCGCCGCCTGCGCGACCAGCCAGGCGAGCGGCTTGTAGCTCTCGTGGTAGCGCCAGCCCCAGCCGCCATCGCACAGCGTGTGGATGTACTCCCACCAGAGCGACATCGGGCGGCGCGAGCGCGGGAACCGGCACTCGCTGTCCTGCGTCAGGAAGTCGCCGTGCGAGCGCCCCCGGTCGTTGATGATCAGCGACGGCTGCAGCTCGCGCATGCGCTTGACCGAGATGCAGGTCGACCCCATGCCGTCAAACCACATCATGTCGATCTTGCCGTAGCGCGTCAGCAGCTCCTCGATCTGGATGCGGTTGTACTCGCGCAGCCGAGCCCTCTGCTCGTCCGTCATCTTCAGCGGCTTGCGCGGCTCCCAGTCGCAGCCGACGTCCGGGTCGCCCGGATCGCGCGAGAAGGTCATGTAGTCGCGGTCGAAGCGCCAGTCCGGCGGCGAGTAGTAGAGCCCGGCCTTCAGCCCCTGCCGCCGGCACGCCGCGACGAACTCGCCGACGAGATCGCGGCCGCCCAGCCAGTTCCCGGTGCTGAACCCGCCGACCGAGCTCGGCCACAGGCAGAACCCGTCGTGGTGCTTCGCCGTCAGGATCGCGTAGGTGAAGCCCGCCCGCTTCGCGGCGGCGAGGATCCTGTCCGGGTCGAAACGCGACGCGTCGAAGCGCTCGGCCTGCCTCCAGTACTCGTTCGGCGGGACGTTGCGCGCCGGCGAGGGCAGCCCCCAGCGCGCGAGGCACTCCTTCGGCTGGCCCGGCGCGGGCTTGATCATGCCCCAGCTCAGGTCGCCCCAGCCCGTCACGGAGGAGATCCCCCAGTGGATGAACAGCCCGAGGCACGCCGTCGGGTACCACTGGGCGTCCGGATGCGCGTTGCGCGCCCAGACTTCCTCCTCCTCGTCCGGCGCAAGGCCGAGATTCCTGATGAAGGCGTGCTGGAACGCGACCTCCTCGGAGACGTCCGCGCCGGAATCCGACGGCACGGCGACCGCCTGCGCGCAGACGGCCATTCCAAGCGCGCAGAAGGCGCCCGCTCTACCGCTGTTCATTTTTCCCTTTCCTTTCTTGTGCATTTTCCTTCCTCTCCTGTGCATTCCCTTTCCCTTCTCCGAGGCAGACCCTCAGCCTCGGCAGACGGCCCGGCGGCGCGTTGACGGCGACGGCCCGGCAGTCGGCCGTCTGCGGCGGGCGCACCGCCAGTCGCCCCTCCGCGCGCACGACGCCCGCGCGGTCATGCAGCCGCCAGCGACCGTCAAGGCCGCACAGCAGCCGCTCACCCTCCTTCAGGTTGACGGGGAACACGCACGCGACGCCTTCGGCGACGAAGCCGGGATGCTCGGCGGCGCCGGTCAGCTCGAAGCCCCGGAACGCCGCGGCGCCGTCCGTCCCGGCGCGCTCGCCCGCGACGCGCTCGACGGACAGGAGGCGGACGGGGCCCAGAAGCCCCGAGGGGGCAAGCGGGTCGCCCTTCTTCAGGTTCGACGCGGACGTCCACGTCTTCCGCAGGCCAGGCGGGAGCGCCTCGTCGGCGATCAGGCGGTTGCGCCAGGCGTTGGCCACGCGAATCTCCAGGCTGACCGTCTGGCCCCTCTTCCCGGAAACCGCTTCCGTCACGTCCACCTCATAGGGTTCGCACCACGCGATCCCCGCCGAAACGCCGTCGACCAGGACTTCCGCCGAGACGTCCACGCGGCCGAGCGAGAGGACCGTCCGGCCGTCCCGGACGGCGTCCGGGACCTGCAGCCTCGTCCGGTAGGCCGCAACGCCCGAATAGTGGGCGATTTCGGTGTCTTCCTGCTTCGACCAGTCAAAGAGCCCGTCTGCGGAGACCGTGCGGCGGAAGCCGAGGCCGTCGAACTCGACCTGCCACGGGCCGTTCACGTTCGCGAGGGCCGCGCGCGCGCCCTCGTTGCCTTCGCCGGCCCCCGCCGACGCGGCGGAATCGGCCGGCCCGTCAAACACGACGAACCGCGAGGCCTCCTCCGCGTCCCCCTCGACCATCGGCAGCCAGGTGTGGCCGTCCGCCACCCGCCAGGCGCGCGCCGGCACGATCCGTCCCGTCAGCGGGTCGAAGACCCTCGGCCTCTTCCCCGTCACGCGGAAGCCCATCTCCGAGCCGGCGGGCGCCCGCGCCTTCCGCACGACGAAATAGATGTCCGCATCCCCTTCCCGCCGGTGCAGGGCGGCGACCTCCTCCCCGACGCGCAGGCCGCGCGCGGCGAAGTCGGGCCGGACGCCCAGCGCCGCGAGGGCCTCGCCGGGCGTCATGCCCGCGAACACGCGCCCCTTGCCGTAGGCGCGGCTTTTCACGCGCCGACCGTCGCAGTCGCCCCAGACCTCGTCGGCGATGGCCGCGACCTCCGCGTCGTTCTGCCGGGCGCGCGGCAGGTCGCCCAGGGACCTGCGCGGCTTCGGGCCGAGGACGGCGCCGCCGTCCGCGACGAGCGTGCGGACCTTCCGCGCGACCTCGACCGTCAGCGCCGTGTCGCAGTCCCGCAAGACCAGCAGCCGGTACCGCCCCGTCCTCGGCCCGCCCAGCGTGCCGTCCGGCGCGGCCTCGAGGCTCTCCACGAGCCATCCGCCCGGGACATGGTCGTAGTCGTAGCCGGGCGGCAGCCCCTTCAGGCGGTCGGTCCCGCCGTAGAAGCCGGCCAGCGGCCCCGTGCGGTCCTCGCCCGTGAACGCCAGCACGTCGGCGGCGAAGCGGCCGCGCGTCAGCATGGCCTGGCAACGGGACAGGTACTCCGTCCAGGGCCGCACGTGCGGCCACCAGGCCTGCCCCAGCTGGAGGCAGAAGCCGAAGCCGCCGAACGCGGGCCCGGGGTACCGCCGCTCGGGGAAGGCGTTGTGGGCGTAGGTGTGGATGACGGTCCGCGTGACGCCTTTGAGGAACCACCCGTCCTCCGCCGCCTTGAGGTCGCGCGGCGCGAGGCTCCAGTCCGCCGCCGACGTGTGCGCCTCGCAGGCGACGAGCGCGCCGCCGTTCAGGTGCGCGGCCGACGGCGCCTCTCGGACCTGCCCGCCCTCGCTCATCGGGACGTCGCAGGCGAGATACGGCGTCATCGGATCGCCCGCGAACGTCCCCACGCCGCAGGCGAACCCCTCGACGGACTGTTCAAGCCCGTGCGCCCGGCAGAAGTCCGCGACGATGCCGAAGTAGCGCTCGCGCAGCAGCTCGTCCAACGTCTTCCGGACGTCGAAGAGGAACCTTTCGCTCGCGTCGCGCGAGTCCACGAGGTAGCCCGCGTAGACGGGCAGCCAGGGCGTCAGGTCGTAGCCGCGCCGGCGGCGGAACTCCTGCGGGAGGTCGTGCGCCCAGTTCTGGGTTCCGCTTTCCCAGCTGTCCAGCAGGAGGCCTTTGACGCACGCGCCGCCCACGGCCCGTCCGATGTCCAGAACCTGCCGGAAGTAGGCGTCGAGATGCCGCCGCGTCACGTCGGCGTCCATCAGGTCGCCGACGGGGCCCGCCGCGCCGTCGGGGGATGGGTCGTTCACGCGCCCCGTCGTGCAGCGGCCGACGCGCAGCAACGCCCACGTACGGCCATCCGCCGGCGGACGCCAGCGCAGCGCGCCGTCGGCATCCACCGCCTCCGGCCCCAGGATCCTGACGTCCCGCGCGTCGACGGCCGCGCCACCCTCCTCGGAGACCGCCTCGCCGGGGGGGACCGACACGGCCTTCGCCGCCGTCTTGCCGGACAGGTTGCCCAGGACGGGGCGGGACGAGAACTCGGCCGAGACGACCGCGCCCCCGTCCGCCTCGACCCTGACATGACGGCCGCGGACCGGCGGCAGCGCGTAGTCGACCGCGTCGTCTTCATACTCGTACAGGGCCTCGCCGGCGTCCAGCTCGGCGACCGTCCGCCAGCGGCGACCGTCGTCCGACGCGCGGACGCGCGCCCTCTTCCCCTTTTCGCGGCGCCACCTGACCTTCACGGAACGCACGAGATTCGTCTCCTCGGACAGGCACGCCTCCGGCACGGGGAACGCCAGCGCCGCGACATCCCCGTACCAGCGCGGCGCCTTCGCCGGGAAGGCCAGCGGCCATTCCGACGGGTCGGGTCTGGGCAGGACGGCCTCTTGCCCGCCCGCGACGCGGACCTCCGCGCAACGCACCTGCAGCATCCCGTTCGAGGGCGCGATCCACGGGCCGCCCGAGCCCGACCAGCCGGCGCCGTTCTGCGCGGTAAAGTCGAGCCCGTGGTCTCGGCAGGCCGCCAGCGCGGTCCTCAGCGCGTCTTTCCACGCCTCGGACAGGAACGGCGTCGCGGGCCAGTCGGGCATTGACGCGGCGTAGCCCGCGTTGAAGAGGTGGACGCCGCCCAGCCCGGCGTCGGCCATCGCCGCCAGCTCCACGCGCATGGCGGCGGGGTTGACGCAGTTGTTCACCCAATGCCACCACGTCTGCGGCCGGGCGTGGCGCGGGGGACGCGCGAAGTCCTCCTCCAGCGTCGAAGCGGCTGACGAAAGCGCGGCAAGGAGCAGTCCGGACAGGACAACCGGCCTCACAGGCCCTCCTCCAGAACCATCAAGGGCCAGATGCCGGGGCGTCCCATGGGCTCCTCTCCCGCGTTCAGCTGGGCGGCCCGCTTGCGATAGTCGCCGTCGTTGTCGTTGACGAGTATCGAGATGCCCATCGCCTCGCCCGCTTTCGGGTTCCACGGCGGCAGCGCCTCCACCGGGAAGAAGAGGTCAAAGGCGTAGCCGGCGGCCGTCTTGACAAACGTGCCCGTGATGCGCGGTTCGGGGCCGGGGCGGGTGAACGCGAACTGCTTCCACGGCGCGACTTCGCGGTAGGCCTCGACCGTCTTGCCGTCCCGGCAGCGGATCATGTAGGCCTGATCGTCCGGCGCATAGCTGCCGCGCACGGCGTTCCGCTCCCCGTCGCCGAAGACGTCGAGGTAGACCTGAAGCCCGTCGCCGTTGTACGACGCGAGAACGTTTTCGCGCGGATCGGGATGATAGACGTCATCCGTCACCTCGACGAGCAGGTAAAGGCCCTTTTCGCTCCATTTCGCCCGCACGTTCGCCGACAGGTCGGCGTCGCCCTTGCGGAAAAGAGGCTGTCCGAACCACTTGCTCTTGGCCGGCGGCGGATAGTCGCGATAGGTCGACAGCGCGACAGCCGGCGCGTCGGCCCATTTCGCCAAGTCGCCGTCCGCCGCAAATCCTGCCGGCGCCTTGCGGGCCTTGAACAGGTCCAGGGCGAACTCCTTGAACAGCGGCTCTTTCCCCGGCGCGCGGAATTCCAGCGTGTAGACCGTCTTTGTGCGGCCAACATTTTCCGGCAGCGGCAAAGACAGGGTCTTCTTCCCCTGCGGCGCGAGCGAAACGTCCTTGTCGAGCAGCGTCCGTCCAGCCGCCTTGACGGTCAGGCGACCGTTCTTTTCCTTGGCGCGCAGATTCGAGACAAGAAGATTGAGCCGTGCGTCCTTGACTTCCGTCTCGATGCGGAAGTCAGGCACCGCGCCACCGACCATATCCAACGCCTCAAACTGCTTCTTGAAGACGGCGAGCCGCCCCGGTTGGCCACGGAAAAACAGCGGACAGCCGTCAACCGGGAGCAACCCGTTTTCGGGAACCTTCTCCCGTGCGCCCGTCATGTTGAACAACTCAAACGGCTCGGTCAGGCCGGCGAGGACGAGCGAACTGACCAACTGCGGCTCCGTGAACACGTTCATGTCGTAGTTCCAGATCACGGCCACGGGACGTTTCTCGGCATCCTCGAACAGGTAGCACCGCATCGGTTCGCCAAAAAGGATGTCGCACTTGAAGTCTGCATCACCCAGGAGACTGGCCAGCGTGTTGATCGCGAACAGCTGCGCGGACGGGACCATGTCCAGCCCGATGAACGGGACTTCGGGCGCGCAGAAGTTCCAGTCGTTGTCGACGAGCACGAAGTCGGCGTGCTTGAACGACGCGAGCCGGTAGCGCATGACGTGCGCCAGGGACGCCTTCTCGCCGAGGCCGATGTCGTAGGTGAAGTGATACAGGCGGCAGCTGTCCGAACTGGCGAGCGCCTTCCCGTGCCCGATCGCCGTCACGTTGTTCTCCGGCAGCTCGAACATCGAGAACAGGTTTCCTTCCGTAAAGAGAATCTTCGTGTCCTTGGAGAACTTCGTCTTCAGCATCTGGATGTCGGCGTCGAGATCGGGGCGTTCGGGATGCTCGCGGTACGGATGCACGGCGGGGTTCGAGCAGTACGCCGAGCCGCCGCCGTTCCAGAACTCGACGACCGACTCGTCGACCGCGCCCGGATCGGGCGTCAGCATCTTCGCCTGCGGATCGGCCTTGTGCAGCCCTTCCGCGATCCAGCCCATGACCTTGACGGACGCGCGCGCGTCCTCCGTCGTGTACATCGGCTCGTTGACCGTCTTCCACCAGTCGATGTACGGATACTTCCGCCCCATTTCGTAGCCGCACTTCACGAATTCCGGCTTGGCGGAGTCGGGGATGGTCGGCAGCCCGTTCGGCCGCGTGCGCGCGACATTCCATTTGCCGAGAAAGTTTTCCTGATCCCAGTTGAACGGCATCTTGTCGTCGCACAGGATCTGCGAAATGATCTTGTAGCCGAGCGGACGGTAGAACCGCTCGTAGCACTTCCGCGTCGGCGGCCGGAACGCGACGACCGATCCCATGCCCGCCTTGGCGCACGCGGTCAGGAATCGTTCCGTCGTTTCGATGACGCGATCGCCTCCCACGCCGTTCAGCAGCGTGCGGTGCTTGAACGGGCCGGACTTGTCGACCAGCACGGCAAAGCGCGAATAGAAGACGGCCGGCTCGCCGAATCCGGTCAGGCGCGTCTCGACGGCATAGGTGCCCGGCTCAAAGCCCTCCAGCTCGGGCATCTCCCGCCAGGCCGGCTCTTCGCCGCCGCGCAGGGACACGTCAAACGCGCCTTTCTTCAGCGTCCGCCTGAAGACGTCACGGCATTTCCACGTGACACGGCCCTTGCCGGGCGCGGCAGACCGCACGCGCAGCTTCGCGCCGAGAATGCCGCCGCAGTCCGCCGTGTGCATCGGCGCCGTCGTCTCCAGCGAGACGCCGACATCGCAGCAGACGTAGGGATCGGGCGGCGTCTCGCCTTCCGTGAACGAGACGGCGTCAAACCAGACGTGTCCGGGCTTCTTGCGGTTGACGATGCCAAGCGCGACCTGGATGAGCCGGTTCGGGGTCGTGTAGACGCGCGTGTAGCGCTTCCACTCTTTCGTGGGGCGGCCGAAGCTCCCTCCGTCCACATAGGGCCCGTAGGCCTGCGTCCAGCCCGTCAGGACCAGCTCCGGCGCGTCCGCCGCGTCAAGGTCGGTCTTCGCCCAGAAGCTGACCGTGTACTTCGTTCGCGGCTTCACCGGGAACGCGAACGAGGCGATGTTGCCGTTCCCGCCGTGGACGTACTGGCGGAGCGAGCGCTTCCCGTGCACGGCGGTCGTCTCGTCGATCTGCCAGGCGTAGCCTTCCGGCCAATCGCCTTCGGTGCCCGGATTCGGGCGCCGGTTCTGCCAGCAGGCCAGCCCGTCCTCGAAAGAGCCGTTCACGAGCAGGTTCGGGCTACGGCTGAAGTCCGGCAGCCTGAAGCCCGCAGGGCCGAAGTCGAAGCCGTTCACGATGTACCCTTTCGCGGCAGCCTCGCGCGACGGGGGCAGGTCGAGATCGATGTCATAGACGATCTCGGCCTGATTCTCAGGGCTCCCAAAGACCACCTCGAACCGGTCATAGGTCTCTTGCGGCTTTTCCCAGTTCTGCGCCACGCCGATGCGGCCGGCCACGGGAACGAACGCCAGCTCCGTGCGGTCGGCCGCAAGCGACAGGCGAACCTCCGCAGGGCTCTCGCCCAGGTCCACGTTGAACCGCCTGCGCTGCGCGGGATTGAAGTTCGCGTTGCGCTTCTCGCCGTCCGCCCAGACCTCCCGTCCGTGGGCGTCGCCCAGTTTCCGGTTTCGGAAGCTGTTGGCCGCATAGAACCGAAACCCCTTGGCCGGCCGTTCCGGCGTCCCGATCCGAAACGTGACGCGCACGCGCCGGCCGTCCGGCGCGAAGGCCAGCTCCTCGAAAAGCGGGAGCGCGGCGTTCTTCTCGCCCGCCGGCAGGTCGCCCGTCACGCGAATGCGCTTGGCGTCCGCGTCGATCGTTCGCCGGACGTTCCTCACGCTGCCCTGGCAGATGTACTTCCCCGCCGGATCGAACCCGCTCCAGCCCGCCTCGATCTTCGACGCGTTGTCCCGGAAATCGAGACGCCCCTTCTCGTCAAGGGTTATTTCGCCGTTGGCGCCCGCAAAGGACTTCCCCGTGAATTCGGCCGCCGCTGCGCTCCCCGCCGCCAGGACCGCCGCCCAACCGACGGCAATTCCCCAATTGACCAATGACATGCTTTTCATGTTGTTCGTTTTCCCCGATTTCATGTTTCTGTTTTCCTGTTCTGACAGATGACTACCGGATGCTGATGACAAGCCCCGGAGGATCCACGATGTCCAGCAGAAGCGTTCCGTCGACGACCCTGAGCCGCCCGCGGTAGCGCGCCGCCGTCTCGTCGCCCCACAGCCGCCGCGGCGAACCGCTGACCGTCGTCGTGCCGGACACGGCGCCGATCGCCAGCCCCGACGGACGGCTCGGAACATCGTATGCCCGGACGTCGATCCGCACGCCGTTGCGGATCTCGACATTCGAGAAGGCCGTCCCCTGCCCGAGGACGCTGTCCCGCTTCAGCGCGCCGTTCGCGACCGTGCCGGCGCCCGTCACGGAAATCGCGTGCGCACCGCCCCCCAAGTCGAGCGTCGCGCCGGCGGCAACGTCAAACGCCGCGCCGTCCGCGCTCCCCGGCTCCAGGCGGACGACGCCTTCCCTGACGCGCGTCACCCCCGTGCAGGCCAGCGTCGCGACGCCGAGGTCGTTCGTCGCCGTCCCGTCTGGCGAGACGGTCTTCGCCGTGCCGACGACAAGCGCGCCGGCCCCCTCTTTCACGAGGCCGCCAGCGCCCGAGACCGGCATCCGGACCGTCCATGTCCGGCTCGCGGGCACAGCCAGCCGGAGACCGCCTTCCCGCGCCTCGAACCGAACGTCCAAGGCGTTCTTGACCAGGAACTCGCAGTCACCGTCCGACGGCGCGAAGAAACCGCCGTCAAAGGCAAGCGTCACGGGCGTCGCCGTGCCGCGCGACTCGACGTTCCGCACGTTCAGCCGCCCGCCGTTGCGCACGAGCCACGTGCCGGCAGCGTCGTTGCCGATCGACAGCCGGTCGGCCGTCGCGTCGGAGGCGTCCAGCGTGAAGTCAACTCCGCCGTTCCAGAGGAATCCGCCGCCGTAGCCTGTTGCGATCGCCGACCCCCCGGAAACCGTCCACTTCGCCCGACACCCGGTCCGCACGGAGAGATTGACCATCGAGGACACCGACAGGCTGGAGCCGTCCTTGACCTCAACCAACGGCGACACGTCCAGCGCCGCCTTGGCGGCGTCCGCCGCCATGCCGCAGGTGATGGTGTCGGCCTCGACGGACGCGCCGTTCGTGACGAAGAGATACGGCGAGACGGCTTCGGGCGCGTATTCGCCCGTGTAGGCCTCCGCCGCCAGGAGCATGTGCTTGAAGAACCCGCCGACCACCGCCCGGCAGCGGTCAATCACAAGGCCCGGCGCGGCCGAGACGGCCGTCGTCTTCAGCCCCAGGCGGATCCCGTGGGGAATCTTGAAGACGGGCGCCGCCTCCGAGGCCTCGTGCGCGCCGACAAAGGCGACTTCGCCGTCCGCCACGTTGAAGCCCGTGTAGCCCGTCGTCGGAACGGCTTTGTCTCCAACTGGCGACAGGGACTCGAACGTGCCGGTCGCCGCGTGCGCACCGTCGCCAAAGGCGTAGGCGTAGTCTCCGGGCTCGGCCGCCTGGAGCGCGAGACGGCCCGCGCCGAGCTTCACCAGCGCGCCGCCGGTCGAATGCGGACTCGCCGCGAACGTGACGTCGGCATCCGTCGAGACGGCGACGGCTTCCGTCGTCTGCGCCGCCATGACGAAGGCAAACGGAACGGCCTTGGCCGTCTTGTCCGCATCCCGAATCGCCACGGCGGCATTGCCGACGGCGAAGTCGCGCGGCGCGCCCGAAGCCGCGCCCAGCGCCTCAGGCGTCGCCTCGAACGAGCCGGCCCGCACGGACATGTCAGCCGCAAAGGCGTTGGCGGGGTTGTCAATGGACAGGTGACCCTTGCCCGTCTTTTCCAGGCCGCCGTCCGTCAGGACGCCTTTGAGCGCGAGCGACGCCCCCTCGGCCACGTCCACGCGGACGACGCTCGGCAGGTCAAGCGCGTTCCGGACAGTCGAATTCCCCGAAACGGCCTTGATGACGGGCTGCCCGACGTCCCGCAGCGTGATCGCGGCGCCATCCAGCGTCAACGCGCCCGCCGGGTCGAAGAGGAGGCCGGCCGCGTCCGCCGCCTCGGTCAGCGTGGACGAGACCGAATGCCGCATGAGATCGGCGTCATCCGGGAGACCGCCGGCCGTGACGACGAGATTGAACGCCGTCTCGCCCCTCTCCGCATCGTAGGCCGTCTCAAAGGCGTAGGCGCACCCGCTCGCGCGTCCGTCCACGACCTTGCCGCGCCTCCAGCCCGCAGCCGCCTCCGCCGCCGTCAGGTCGCCCGGTGCGCGGACAACCGCATACGTCGTGCCGACCGTCGTCTCGCCCTCGATCGCAAGCCTCACGCGGGGAAAGGCGGGCGCGCCCCTGACGGTCAGCGTCTCACCCGGGACAAAGGCCAGCACGCCCGCCGACGCCGCGTCGCCGAGGGTCAGCCCGCCGATCTCGTGCGCACCCGAAAAGGCCAGTTCCGCGCCGTTCACGACCGTGAACGCGCCGGACGGATTCCCGCCGGACGCCGCCAGTGCGAGGCGGCCGCCCGCCACGACGGTCCGCGCATTTCCGGAAACGCCGGCCAGCGTCAGTTCCGCCGCGCCCGTCTTGGTCAGCGTCCCGCCGCCCGCCGCCGCGTCGACGAACGCCTGGCTCGCCTGCGCCGCGCGCGTCACGTCCAGCGTGAGGCCGCGCGCGCCGATTTGCGCCGTCGTGAACCCGCCGATCCAGTCCGAGTGCCTCGCCGTCGCCGCGTGCGTCGCGAGCGTGCCGCCGTCGGACACGAGGTTCGCCTCGCCGTTCCCGCCCGTGAGCGCGGCGGCCGTCAGCGTGCCGCCCGTCACTCTGACGTCGCCGTAGCGCCCCGTGTGCGAAGAGACGGAAACGCGCCGCGCCGAGACCGTGCCGCCCGAGACGTTCAAGGACGACCGCAACGTAGGATCGCCCGCGCCTTCCCAAAGCCCCAGCACAATGTTCGGAACATCGACCGAACCGCCCGACACGTTCATCTCGCCGTAGCCCCTCTGACCGATGTAGATGCCGTTCTCGGACGCCGTCGCGGACGCCGCGCTGACGATGCGCCCGCCCGTCAGGTTCAGCCGACCGAATCCCGTGTAGGGACTTTCGTTGAAGCCGAGATTGAGCCAGAAATCACCCGCCGGCAGACGGATCTCGCCCGAGACGACATCGAACGTGCCCGTGCCGCACCATTCGCCGATCTTCGTATAGCAGCCTGAGGCGAACGACAAGACCGCGCCGTCTTCCAGGACGACGTTCGCGCGGCCGCCCTTTCCAAGCAGAAAACTCGTCCCGGCGGCATAGGAGCCGCCCACGAGCCGCAGGCACGGCGTTCCGGCCTCGGCGATGAACGTCTCCGCCGCCGACGTCGCGACATCCGTCAAGGTAAACGTCTCGTCCTTCCCCCGCACGGAGAGCTTGCCGCCGACAGTTAGCGAACCGCCGCGCCAGTCGAACGCGCGCGTCGTCTCCGCCCAGCCGTTGCCCATGCCATACTTGAAGTCACCGGCGATCTCGACGCGCGCGTCCTTGGACAGGAGCGCGCCATGCGTGAACTGCAGCGAGCCGGCGGCGAATGTGCCGTTCGTCAGCGCCAGCGTCGGCCATGAATGCGTAAAGTTGGCATTTCCGGGATTCGCCTTGCCAAGCGAAAAGCCGCCGCCAACCGCGAGACGGCCGCCTTCGGCGACGGCGACGGACCCCGTCGCCGTCGCATAGCCGTCAAGCGAGAAGTCGAAATCGCCCGCCGCGTCCAGCTCGCCCTCGATCTCCAGCCGCGACCGCGTCCCGTTCGTGTACGGGGGCTTTGCGTTGATGACCGAGCCGGCCCGCACGACCGCGTCCGGCAGGATGCGCACCGTCCGATCCCCGCCTGAAATCAGCTCAAGCGAATTCCCCGTCGCCGTCCCGCCCGGATCGCGGAAGTTGAACAGCCCTTTCTCGAATGCGATTACCCCCCCCCCCCAGCAGGGAGATTTGCGCGACGGCGTCCTGCGCGGCAAAGGCCGCGCCCTTCTTCGCCGCGTCCGTCGTCGCGTGCAGCCCGATTGCCGGCGTGCCGTCATTGCCGAAGAAGAAGCCGACCGGCCATTCGCCGCGCGCCACATCGACCGCCGGCATCAGGAACGAGCCGGCCGCGCGGAACGTCGCCGAATCGCCGACCTCCGCCGCGCGCAGGACAAGGTCGCCCGCAAGCGTCTCGCCATCGGCGAACGCCTGTTGCGTCTCCGCCGCCGACGCGGCGTACGCGACGGACAGCGCAAAGACGGCTGTCGCCTGGCGAATCGATCGGTTCAGGGATGTTCCTTTGAGCGTCTGCATTGTGCGAGTCCTTTACTTGTTTTCTTTTCGTGTTTCGTGTCGCCGGATTCCTCCCTCTGCGGGGGTCTGCGCGGAATTGTACCATTTTCCGGCGAGGCCTGACAACCCAAACGTGCCTCTTTTGCGAAACAAAATCTTGCCTCCGTTGCGAACGCGGCGCACCCTGTCGCGCAGACGACGTCCGTCAGCCGGACGTCATGCGGCTCGGACGGCAGGACGTCGACGACCTGGAACGAATAGGCGATGCCGAGCCGCTGCGCCGTCGGCTCGGCGGACGCGAGGAGGCGGTCGTACCAGCCGCCGCCGTAGCCGAGGCGGCGGCCGTCGCGCGTGAAGGCGAGTCCCGGCACAAGCCACGCCGTCGGGCGCGCGGCGGCCGGCGACGCCTCACGCGGCTCGCGGACGCCGTGCGGCCCGACGCGAAGGCAGGCCGGCGACAGGCCCCGCAGTTCGGCAAGTTCGTACGTCTCGCCCGTCCAGCGCGGCGCGAGCAGGCGGATGCCACGCGCAAGGGCCGTCTCGATGAACGGCGTGAGGTCGATCTCGTCCAGCCCGGCCAGGTAGACGGCGACCGCCGAGCCGAGCGGCCGCGCGAGCAGGCGCTCGCAGACGAGTCGCGACACGCGCGCGCGCTCCGCCGGAGCGACGCCCCTGCGCCGCGCGCGCATCTCGGCGCGCCACGCGGCCTTCTGTTCGCGCGCCGTCACAGGGCGGGATTCTGGAACTCGCGCACGACGTCGAGGAGCTGCTCGGCGAGGTCGGGGTCCTCCTCGAACATGTTGACGTTGTCCGAATACGTGTTGTTGCAGAGGTTCGCCTTGACCGCGATGAAGCGGTCGTGCGACGCCTTCTTGGACGACTTGAGCGTCTTCTCCCGGTCGAGGACGCCGAAGTTGACGAGGTTCTGGAAGATGTCGTTCGCCGCCTTCGGGTCGATCTGCAGGCGGAAGGTCTTGATCTTGCCCCAGTCGTCGTCCGTGTGCCGCTTGGCGAAGTCGTTCGAGACGAGTTCGCTCGTGCCCTTCTTCACGAGGACGAGTCCGTTGCCGTAGATCTCGACGCCGATGCGGCGGATCGGCTCGCGGCTCATGTTGTAGTAGTGGATGATCACCCAGTTGAGCGAACTCTCCTTCACCGTGATGTACGGATCGACCCAGAACGGCCCGCAGCCGGAGAGGGACGGCAAAAGCGCGGCAAAAAGAACGAAGGACAAGGCCCGAAGCCCTGATTTGAACGATTTCGCCTTGTGTTTCATCTTTGTCTCCTGTCGCCTCCCTGCTAATCTGGCCTGACCGCCGGCGGGCGAGATTATACCAAAATCTCGCCGCGCGCGGCGATCCCCCGCTTCGCCAGGCGTCAGCCGCACGGCGCGAACTTGTCCACGAGGCCGAGGACGAAGATGACGACGACCAGCAGCGGCAGGACGTAGGCGCAGTAGACGCGCAGGGCGGACGGCACGCGCGGGCCGCGCCCCGTGTTCGCCTCCGCGAGGAAGTTCCGCCAGCCCCAGCCGAAGCGGTGGCAGCAGTAGAGCGCGAAGGCGAGCCCGCCGAGCGGCAGGATCAGGTTCGAGACGAGGAAGTCCTCGAAGTCGAGGATGCAGCTCTCGGCGCCGAGCGGGTGGACGCCGCCCCAGACGTTGAAGCCGAGGAGGCACGGCAGCGCGAGGAAGACGAGCGCGCCGCCCGTGACGAGCCCGGCCCGGCGGCGGCTCCAGCCGAAGGCGTCCATCAGGCAGGCGAGGATGTTCTCGAAGACGGCAATGACCGTCGTCAGCGCCGCGCAGCTCATGAAGGCGAAGAAGAGCGAGCCCCAGAGCCGCCCGAGCGGCATGTCGTTGAAGACGTTCGGCAGCGTCGTGAAGACGAGCCCCGGCCCCTGCCCCGGATGAACCCCGTAGGCGAAGCAGGCGGGGATGATGATGAGGCCCGCCGAGACGGCGACGAGCGTGTCGAGCAGGCAGACGTGCAGCGTCTCGCCGAGAAGCGCGCGGTCGCGCCCGATGTAGCTGCCGAAGATCGACATCGAGCCGATGCCGAGCGAGAGCGTGAAGAAGGCGTGGTTCATCGCCTCGACGACCACCTTGACGACGCCGACGGACTTCATGCGCGCGAAGTCGGGGACGAGATAGAACGCGAGCCCGGCCGAGCCGCTGTTCTTCGCGTCCAGCCACACGCTGTTCACGGCGAGGACGACGATCAGCGCGAGGAGGCAGAGCATGAGCCCCTTCGTCACGCGCTCGACGCCCTTCTGGAGCCCGGCCGTGCACACGCACGTCGCGGCCGCCGTCACCGCGAGCATCGCCGCCGCCATGGTCCACGGGTCGCCGAGCATGCCGCCGAACGCCGCGCCGACGGCGGCGGCGTCGAGGCCGGCGAACGCGCCGGACGCCATGCGCACGAAGTAGACGAGCATCCAGCCCGTGACCGTCGTGTAGAACATCATGAGCAGGACGTTGCCGAGGAAGCCCGCGACGCCATGCAGCCGCCACGCCTTCTTCTCCGGCGTCAGCGTCGCATGGAGGCGCACGATCGACCGCTGGGCGGCGCGTCCGGCGGCAAACTCCATGAGGAGGATCGGCAGACCGATCAGCGCGAGCGCGACGAGGTAGAGCGCGACGAACCAGCCGCCGCCGTTCTGCCCGGCGATGTAGGGGAAGCGCCAGACGTTGCCGAGGCCAATCGCGCACCCGGCGGACAGGAAAATGAAGCCCAAGCGGCTCGCAAGTCTCTCTCTCATAACGGAAAACTTCGCTCCTCTCTCATCGCTCGTCAGGCATCCCGCCAGGACCGCCTTGGGTGCGGAGTATACACTTTTATCCGCAATTCGGCAACCGCCCGAGGAGCCAACCCACCCACCCCGTCAGAACGAGACGTCCACGCCCGCACTGAACAAGGAGACAAGAGGCCGGCGCGCGAGGAAAGCCCGCCGGCTGAGGGGGCGATGAGGTGTTCCTCCCTTGTCCGCCCGAGCGCCTGCCGCTTCAGAAGAACCACTTGGCGACGGCGAGCAGCCCCTGCTTCCACGGCACGCGGTGGCTGACGCCCGACTTGCCGGCGAACTCGGCGAGGTGCGCGACATACCAGTCGTAGTTCCGGACGAGCGCCTGCTTGTTCGAGTACTGCGGCCTGTAGCCGAGCAGCCTCTCCGCCTTCTCGATCGACACGAACGAGTCCGTCGACGCCGTCTCGTACACCCACGGATAGAGCGGCGAGAGGCGCAGCTTCTCCAGGATGCGCAGGATGAAGACGAGCGGCCGGACCGGCATGCCCTTGATCCTCTTGCCGTGCCCGGCGCGGTCGAGGACGGCCTGGTAGTCCTCCTTCATCGTCGTGAAGTCCTTCGCGCCGATGTTGAACTCGGTCGCGACGACATCCTTCGGATACGTCATCGCGTGCCAGATCGCGTGGTCGAGGTCATCGACGTCCATGAGCTGGTAGCGGTTCTCGCCCGACCCGATCATCGGGAAGCCGTGCCCCGTGTACGCCCAGTCGTAGAAGAGCGCGAACACGCCCAGGCGCTCCGGGCCGATGAAGCTCTTCGGACGGATGATCGAGACGCAGTAGCCCTCCTTGATCGCCGCGCGGCAGATGTTCTCGGCCTCGATCTTCGCATGGCCGTAAGGCCCGACGCCGACGAGCGGATCGGTCTCGACGATCGGATGCTTCTTCGGCACGCCGTAGACCGCCGTCGAGGAGATCTGGACCATGCGGTCAAGCCTGAACTTGCGCGCCGCGTTCAGCACGTTGCGGCAGCCGTCCACCTCCGTCGTGCGGATGTCCTCTTCGCTGTAGAGCGGCAGCGCCGCCGCGCAGTGGACGACGACGTCGCACCCTTCCGTCACCCTCTCGACGGCCGCGACGTCGCGCACGTCGCCCAAAGTGAACTTGAGCCACGGCTCGTTCCTTTCGGGATAGTCGAAGTCGGCAATGTCCAAAACGCGAATCTCCTCCACGCCCTGCGCACGGAGGAAACGGATGAGGTTGATGCCGAGAAAGCCCGAACCGCCGGTGACGAGGACCTTCATCGCACGTCTCCCTTACTTCGCCGCCGGCGCGGGCGCGGCAGGAGCCGCCGGAGCCGGCGCGGGCGCGGCAGGGGCCGCCGGGAGTTCCGGCGCCGCCATCGGGAGCGCGGGGGCCGCCTGTTCGGCGGCGACCGGCTCGGCTTCGCGCGCCATGAGCGAGCGCGCGTGGACCGTCGAGGTGAGGCGCGCGAGGACAAGCGTGTTCAGGAGGAAGACCGCGCCGAGGATCGCCGTCGTCTTGATGAGGACGTTGCCCGCGTCCGCGCCGAGCGACGCCTCCAGCATGCCGCCGCCGATCGCGCCGCCAAGGCCGCCCTCTTTCGGCTTCTGGAGCATCACGACGAGCGCCAGCAGCAGGCAGACGAGGACTTCGACGACATAGAGACAGCCAATGAAAATGGACATTCTTCTTTCCTTTCTGAATTTAGGCGTGTATTATACCGAAAAACCTGTGCCCTTTCAACCGCACCCCCCGCCGCATCACCGCGCGAAAAGGCCAGGGCGTTTGACCGCACACCGGCAAATAGCGTATAATGTCGCCTCCTTTTCCAGAGCGACACGATCCATCATGATGAAATATGTCCTTCGCCGCATCCTCGAGATGATCCCGACCACCTTCGGGATCCTGCTCCTGACGTTCGCGCTCTTCAACGTCGTCGGCGGCTCGCCGGCGGAGACGGTCCTCGGCAAGAACGCCTCGGCCGAGTCCATCGCCGCGTTCAACCGCCAGTACGGCTACGACAAGCCGCTCGTCTTCGCGAAGGACAGCCAGTTCGTCCGCTTCCTCGCCGACCTCGCGAAGGGCGACTTCGGCTATTCGGTCGAGAACGGCGAGCCCGTCCTCGACATGCTCGCGCGCGGCGTCGGGCCGTCCCTTTCGCTCACCGTGCCGATCCTCGTCGGCGGCGTCTTCGTCGGGCTCGTCCTCGCCGTCGGCGCGGCGGCCTTCCGGGGCGGGGCCTTTGACAGGGCCGTCCTGCTCGGCTCGACCGTCCTCATGAGCGTCAACTACGTCGTCTGGGTGCTGGCGGGGCAGTTCTTCCTCTCCTACAAGGCGGGGCTCTTCCCCGTCTGGGGCTACCGAAACGCCTTCTATCTCGTGCTGCCCGTCCTGATCGGCATCGTCTCGTCGCTCGGGACGGACGTCCGCTTCTTCCGCACGGTCATCCTCGACGAGCTCTACAGGCCCTACGTCCTCACCGCGCGCGCAAAGGGGCTTTCGCGTTTCGCCATCCTGACGCGGCATGTCCTGCGCAACGCGCTCATCCCGATCGTCACGTACGTCTCGCTCGCGATCCCGGGGCTCTTCGCGGGCTCGCTGCTGCTGGAGAGCTTCTTCGGCATCCCGGGCCTCGGCTCCGTCGCGATCAACGCGATCCACTCGGCGGACATGGCGGTCGTGCGGGCGGTCGTCGTGCTCGGCGCGCTTCTCTACCAGTTCGTCAACCTCGCGACCGACCTCATCTACGCAGCCCTCGATCCGCGCGTGCGGCTGGCGCGATAGCCACAGGGCTTGCGGATTCCCGACGTCAAGCGGGAAAGCGCGACCCACGCCCCTGCAGCCGCGCGTCAGCGTGCGGTCTCCGCCCCGTCGTCCGGGACCGGGCGCGCGCCGGCGCGCGACGCCGCGTCGCACTACGAGGGCACGGAAGCCTACGCGGACAGCTACAACTTCGTCACCGGCGTCTCGCTTGCCTTCGCGTTCTGACGCAGCGTCTCCCGCGCAGATTCACGGGACTCCCGTTCGTTCGCGGAACGACAAGAAGGCAGTCTCCTGGGACTCCGGCGCCTACCTCCGCATTTATATAAATGCGGAGGTAGGCGCCGGAGTGAGGAACTGATTCGGCTTGGCGCTTCGCCGGCCACGGTGCCGCCGTGGCGTGCAGGAACGCCATCGGGCACCCCGCGCCGCGGCCCCTCATTTCGTGACGGTGTTCGAGCTCTGGTTGTAAGCCTTGGCAACGCACTTCCACTGTCCGTCGATCTTGAGGAGGAGAAGAACGTCGCTGAAGTCGATTGAGCCGCCCCAGCCCTCCTCGAGCACGCGGACGACGGCAAGCGTTTCCTCCAGCTCAAGGACGTCAATCCGCGTCTTGAACGCCTTGCCTGCGCCGACGGTGTCCACGTTGCGGTAGAACTGCTCGATGTCGCCGCGTTCGAACTTGCCGTTGAGGAAGCCGAACAGGCAGGCGTCCTCGGTGAACAGCTCCCTTGCACATGGCGATTCAGTTCAAGGCGCTCGCAGCCCGCAGATGTTCCCCATTGACAAAAGCAGCGAAACATGAGATGACACCCTCGCCCAATGTGCGAAAGCGAGGAACCATGCTCAAGACAAGGCCAGTCTGGAAGGCTGCGGAACTC
>CAKUGW010000001.1 GCA_934654805.1 uncultured Kiritimatiellota bacterium | reverse complement strand
CTACGGGCGCGCGGCGGTCGTCATCATATCCGAACGCCCCAAGGGGTTCAAGGGCAACGTCTCCTTCATCACGCACGACAACGCCGCGACGGCGGATGTCGTCGCCAAGGAACTCCTTTCGCTCGGCTATCCGCACTACGCCTTCGTCGGCGCGCGCACCGACGGCGAATCCTGGAGCGACGCGCGGGAACGCGAGTTCCGCCGCATCCTCGCCCTTCACGGACTGGACTGCACGACGTTCCGCCCGTCAGCGGAAGACCGCGCGAACAGCCTCGCCTTCCAGCGGCGCCTGCGGCGGTTCCTCTCCGACCTGCCCAAGCCATGCGCGCTGTTCGCGGCACACGACCCGATCGGCGCCGAAGTCCTCGCCGCCGCGCACGCCTCCGGCATCGCCGTGCCCGGCGAACTGGCCGTCTGCTCGGTGGACGACGACGAGGAGATCTGCCTCAACACGGTGCCGACGCTCACGAGCGTCCACCCCGAATTCGAGCGCGCGGGCATGCTCGCCTGCCTGCGGCTCGCGGAGGTCTTCGCGGACAAGAGCCGCCGCGCGCCGCCGACCGACTACCGCATCGGCCCCGGCCCGCTCGTCCGGCGCACCTCGACGCGGCGCGAAGCCCTCACGGACGCACGGGTCTACAAGGCCCTCGAATTCATCAGCCGCGAAACGCCGCGCGGACTCGCCGCTGCCGAAGTCGCCGCGCTCTTTCCCTGCTCGCCGCGCATGGCGCAGATCCGGTTCAAGAAGGCGACGGGCCAGACGATCCAGGAGGCGATTCTCGAAACACGCACGGAACTGGCGAAGTCCCTGCTCCAGAACGACAGACTGGCGCTGGACGCGCTCGCGAACCTCGCGGGCTGGAGCTCGGCGCGGCTTCTGCGCCTGCACTTCCTCAAGAAATTCGGCCTGACACCCGGCGAATGGCGACGCCGCCACGCGCATCCGAAGTCGTGAGCCGCCTCGCCGATCTCGCGCGCCTCTCCCTGCCCGTCGCCGCCAGCACACTCGTGATCGCGGTGGGCGAAATCGCCGACCGCGCCTTTCTCGGCCGCTGGTCGGCGAACGCGCTCGCGGCGACTCTGCCCGGCGGCATGCTCGCGCGCGTCTTCACCGGTGTCCTCGTCGGGACCGTCGGCTACTCGGCCGCGCGCATCTCGCGCTTCACGGGCGTCCCCGCGACAGCTTCGCTCGCAAGCGACGCGACCGACGCGGCGACGACCGCTTTCGCGCAGGGCCTCTGGCTGACGCTGTTCGCCACGCCTGTCTTTCTCGTCGCCGCGCCCGTCGGCCTCGCCCTGATCGACGCCGCCGGACACGCCGAGGCGATTCGCGCGCACGAGCAGACCTACTACCTCTTCAATCTCGCGGGCGGTGCACTGGCGACGCTCGCTGCCGCGCTCGGCGCGTGGTTCGTCGGCTGCGGCCAGACGGGACGTGTCGCGACGGCGGCGCTCGTCGGCTGCGGCGTCAACCTGCTCGCCGACCCACTGCTCATCTTCGGCCTCGGCTGGGGCGTCGCCGGGGCGGGCGCGGCGGCTGTGCTTGCGCAGACGACGACCTGCGGTGTGCTGGCCACCCTGCTTTGCCGCGACTTCCGGGCACACGGACGCACTGCCGCCGGATGCCTCCGCTTCCGCCGTGCCGAGGCCACGCGCCTCCTGCGCATGGGGCTGCCCGTCGGCCTCTCGTCGCTCGTCGGCAGCACGACCTTCACCGCGTTCGTCCTCGCGCTCGGCCGACTGGACGCCGCCGCGCTCGCCGTCGGCAACGCCTGCTTCGCGGTCAACAACTTCTTCTACACGCTGCTCGCGGCCGTCGAGACGGCCATCATGATCAGCACGGGACGGGCCGTCGGCGAAAGCAACACAGACGAGGCGCGGCGCATCTGTCGTACGGGATTCGCACTTGACGCCCTCCTGTTCGCCGTCTTCTTCGGCCTCGTCCTCATGTTCCCCGAATTTGCGTTGACCCCGTTTGTCAAAGACGACGACACGACCACCCGCGCCGCGTTCGCGGCGCAAGGGCGCGTCTTCCTGGCGATCCTCGCCGTCGCGGGCGTCTTTCGCGCGACGCAAAGCGCGCTGACCGGCTTCCTGCGCGGCACGGGCGACACGCGGCGCATCTTCGTCGCGCAGGTCATCGCCTCGCTCCTCGTCTGGATGCCCCTCGTCGCCGGCACGCTCGCCGGAGGCCTCCCGCCCGCCGTGCTGTTCGCGACGTTCCCGCTTCAGCTCGCCGTCAACGCGGCGATTCTCGCCGCGCCCTACTCCTTCACGATGCCGAAAGCGTCGTAGAGATTCGCCGAGCCGTCCCTCTCGACGGTGTAAAAGGAATAGACGAGGCGATTGCCGTCGATGCGGAGGACGCCAAACATCGACCGGCCCGTGTCGTCCGAGGCGTCGTCGCCCACCTGCGCAAGGCGCGAATCGACGTTGACCGCACCCGTCGCAACCTTCAGGTGCCGAAGCCGATACGACTTCACGCCATCGGCCGCCGCGTAGTCCTTGAGCTCGCCGACGCGGTGTCCGGCACAGCCCGCGCTCACGTAGTAGGTGCCGCGCGGGTTCACGTCGCAGACCACCCCTTCGATCTTGCGCGTCGTCGGCGCGGTCACGACCGCCGCCGCGTCGTCGTCCGTGAAGGTGAAGCCCGGCCCGTCCCAGCGGTACGGACGTGTCTTCGAGTAGGTGTGGTCATGGGCCTGAAGGACGAGATCGACCTCGCCCGCCGCGCAGATCGCGCCGAGCCGCAACACGAGGTTCGAGGCGCAGACGCTCTCGGCGAAATCCTTGCCGCGCATGTTGTCGCCGGTCGTGTAAGGCCCCGCATGCATCATGACGACCGTCCATTTCGCCGTGTCGCGCGCCCGCGTCGCCGCGAGGTCGTCACGCAGCCAGCCGAGGACGCGCCCGTGCCGGTCTTCGCGCCAGGCGTAATCGACCCACGGCAGCGTCGCGACGTGAACCGCGCCGAAGTCGAAGGAATGGCAGCCGACGTAGCCGCTGTTCGTGACGGCGAAGTTCTCCGCGACGACGTTGCTGTCGGCCTTGTAGGTGAAGTAATCGTGGTTGCCGCTCGCATGCACCCACGGCACGCCGGGGAAGTGCGGCGTCGCAGAATCGGCGGCCATGCCCCACTGCAGGTAGCGCAGCTTCGCGGTCGCCGTGTTCGGTCCGGCGTTGTAGAGGTTGCTGTCGTAGAAGTCGCCGCCAGCGAGGATGAAGTCGATCGCGTCCGCACCGCCCGCGACGGCGGCCGCCGCGCGGCAGGAATTCTCCCACATCGAGAACTTGCGCGCGTCCTTCGTCTGCGCGTCGTTCAGGTTGACAACCGTCACGCCGTCGTCGGGCGTGCCGACCGTGAAGCGTCCGTAGGCCCAGTGTCCCTCGCAGCCGAGCCGGTAGGAGTAGACGCCGCCCGCCTTGAGGCCGTCCGCGACGGCGGAGTGGCGGCTCAGGGCCGGATCGTTCGCGCGGGTCGTCCGCGCTTGAATGACGCGCCCCTCGGACGCGAATCGCGCCGCGTCATCCGCACCGTAGTCGCCTTCGAGCAGCACGACCGCGCCCTGCGTGATGTCCTCCGACGTGTGCCACGCGAAGCCACGCGTGTCGGGCCCCGCGAAGATCGAGAGCATGACCGCCCCCGGCTCGACACCGACGGCGTAGCGCGCCGCCGCCGTCTCCGTGCTGAGCGCGCGCGCCACGCCCCGAGCGGCGACGCGGAAGCCGAACTGCCGCTGCGTGGCGTCCGCGGCCTTCGCGAGGGCCGCACGCGCCGCCGCGCGGAAGGGCGCCAGGCCGTAGTTGTAGGTGCTCCAGTTGTCGCTCGACCCGCCGCGCAGGCACGTCGCGCCCGCGACGGACAGCGGATCGACGAGGGGCTTCACGCCGTAGCCGTCGTTCGCGTCGATGCGGTCGCGGCAAATCTCGCCCGCGTTGCCGAGCATGTCGTAGAGGCCGTAGTTGTTCGGCAGCTTCGTGCCGACCGTCGTCACGGCACGGTCGCCGCCGTTGAAGAAGACCGCGAGCGCCGCCAGCGGCTCGTAGGTGATCTCCTTCATCTTCGCGCGACCGTCCAGCGTGTAGTAGGTCAACTCCGTCGGCAGTTCCGTGCCGTCGTAGAGCCCCGTCGCCGTCCCCGCACGGCACGCGGCCTCCCACTGCGCCTCCGTCGGCAGGTCGAACGACCAGCCGTCGCCCACCTTGGACGCGAGCCGTCCCATGAAGCTCGTCGCCGTGACGGCGTTCGTCGCCTCGACCGTGCCGCGAATCTCCGCAACCGTGATCCTGTTGGCCGGCAGTCGGTCGCCCTCCGTGCCCCAGGCGTTCGCGCGCGCCGCATCGCCGCAGAGCTCCCACTGTTTCTGCGTCAGCTCGAAGACGCCGAGGTAGAAGTCCGTCAACGTGACGGCATGCGGGTCTTCGTAGCCGTAGGTCTTGATCTGGGCGGCAGGAGCGTTGAACCGCTCGTCCGGGAGGCGTCCCGGCTCGGTCGAGGGCGAACCCATCGTGAACGTCTGCGCGGGGATGTGGCGCAGCACGAGCTTGGTCGTCTTGTATTCGTCGGCGTTCACGCCGAGCCACGCAACCGTGTCCGCGCCCGCGTTCCAGTACCGCCGCTTCCACGCGCCGTAGGGGCCGACGCCCTCGCGCGCCGTCGAGCCGCCCGTGAGGTCGCGTTCCGTCAGCGGTGTCACGAACCCGGCCTCGCCGCGCGCCTTCGTGAGGTCGAAGACAACGTAGAGAATCTCCTCGGACGCGAAATCAACCGCGCCGGCGATTCCGACGACGCACCCGACCAGCAAGCCAATCAGCTGCTTTTTCATCATCCGTCCCCCCGTTCAGCGGATGAGCAGCAGCGTTCCGGCCGGACGCGCCGTCAGCGTGACGTCGGTCGTGTCCGTCGGCGTGACGAGCGAGAGCGTACGCGACGTGCCGTAGGAAACGGCCAGGTCGTACCAGCCGGGAACGGCAATCGCCTGCGCCGCGCCGTCCACCGTCAGGGAGGTGATGTCCTCGCGCAACAGCGGCACGGTCGCATGCTCGGCACCGTGAATCCGCTTCCACCGTCGATTCGCCGCGCCGTTGGCGTAGACGTGCGTCGTGCCGCTTGCCCCCACGCCGCGCACGACGCCGATGCCAGTCGCGACAAGTTCAGTCCCGGCGAGCGGCGCGCCGTCCTTCTCGAACGCGAGCGTCAGCGTGTAGGCCCGTTCGTCCGTCTCGTCCGTGGGCGCGGACACCGTCCAGACGTACGACGTCACGCCCGCTGCGAACGTCAGTTCCTGCGACGTGCGGGCGGACGCCAGCGTCAGGCGCGCCGTCGCCGCGTCGTCCGGCAATTCCCAGGCGAGCGTGACCGCGCCGCCGCCGAGCGTCCGCCCGAGGAGCGTCGTGCCGACGCCCGTGTCGATGCGGCACGTGGCCGACGCCACCGCCGCCGGAGCGTCCGAAGCCGGCGCTTCGGCGACCGCCGGCGCCGTCATTTGGACGCGGAAGCCGAACTGCCGCGCCGCGATGCTGGCTGCCGGAAGCGTCTGGCGCGCCGCCGCGCGCAGCGGCGCGAGGCCGTAGTTGTAGGTGCTCCAGTTGTCGCTCGCCCCGCCGCGCAGGCAGACGCCGCCCTTCGCCGTCAGCGGGTCCGTCGCCGCCGCCGCGCCCAGGCCCTTGTTCGCCTCGATGCGGTCGCGGCAGATCTCGCCCGCGTTGCCGAGCATGTCGTAAAGCCCGTAGTTGTTCGGCAACTTCGTGCCGACCGTCGTGACGGGGACGTTCTTCTGTCCGTTGAAGAAGATTGCGAGGTTTGCCAGCGGCTCGTAGACGATCTCCCTCATGTCTGAGCGGTCGCCCAGCGTGTAGTAGGCAATATCCGCCGGCAGGTCTGTGCCGTCGTAGAGCCCCGTCGCCGTCCCCGCGCGGCACGCGGCCTCCCACTGCGCCTCCGTCGGCAGGTCGAACGACCAGCCGTCGCCGACAAGCGCCGCGAGCTTGCCCATGAAGCTGTCGGCCCCCACCGCGTCCGTCGGCGTATTCGATCCGCGAATCTCGGTTGCGCTGATCTTGTTGGCCGGAACGGCCTCGCCTGTCGTGCCCCAGCCGTTTGCGCGCGCCGCATTGCCGCAGAGTTCCCACTGCTTCTGCGTCAGCTCGAAGACGCCGAGGTAGTAGCCCGACAGCGTGACCGCGTGGACGTCTTCAAGGCCAAACGTCTTCACCTGACATGCCGTGCTGCCGCTGACGTTGTAGTCGTTGTAGTTCGCGTTCGGGAGATGTCCCGGCTCCGTCGCCGGAGAGCCCATCGCGAACGTCTGCGCGGGGATGTGGCGGAAGACGAGCTTCGTCGTCTTGCACGTCTCGTCTTCCGCAACGCCGAGCCACGCGACCGTGTCGACACCCGAACCCCAGTATTGCCGCTTCCACGCGCCGTAAGGCCCGACGCCCTCGCGCGCCGTCGAGCCGCCCGTGAGGTCGCTCTCCGTCAGCGCCGTCACGAAGCCCGCCTCGCCGCGTGCCTTTGTGAGGTCGAAGACGACGTAGAGGACGCCCGCCGAATTGTAGTCGAGCGTGGCGTCGGCATACGCGATGCCGAGGCGGAAGTCCTTTAGCGTGCCGCGTCCGGCGAGGCCCGGGACTTTCGTCGGATCGATCTTGATGCGCTTGTGGCCGACGGACGAAATCACCGTGTCTCCCGTTGCCGCCGACAGCGGGATGTCGCAGAGAAACGTCTCGCCGTCATAGGCCGCGAGCGTCGCCGTCGCGCCGGGCGCCGTCACGCTGCCGGAGACTGTGAACTCGGCCACGATCTGCCCCGACCACGGCCACAGCTGGCGAAGCGCAAAATCCGCCGTCTCGACGACCGGCGCGGCCGACGCGGCAATGACCGAAACGAACAGGCCGCAGGCTGCGGCACAGGGTTTCAACGTGTTCTTCATTTTCGTCATCCTTTCTCTCGTTCAAGTTCTCTTCAGCCGATCACTTCGCCACGGGCGTCATCAGGACGCGGAAGCCGTACTGTCGCGCCGTGATGCTGTTTGCCGGACGCGCCGTGCGCGAAGCCGCACGGAACGGCGCGAGGCCGTAGTTGTAGGTGTCATAGTGGTCGCAGGAACCGCCACGCAAGCAGTGATCGCCCTTTGCCGTCAGCGGGTCCGTCACCGCTGCCGTGCCAAGGCCCTTGTTCGCCACGATGCGGTCACGGCAGATCTCGCCCGCGTTGCCGAGCATGTCGTAGAGGCCGTAGTTGTTCGGCAGCTTCGTGCCGACCGTCGTCACGGCGACATCCTTGCCGTAGACCGCCAGCTCGGACAGCACTTCGTAGGAGATGTTTGCCTCCTTCATGCTCGTAGCCGACCCCTTCGTGTAGTAGGCGAGATCCGTCGGCAGTTCCGTGCCGTCGTAGAGCCCCGTCGCCGTCCCCGCGCGGCACGCGGCCTCCCACTGCGCCTCCGTCGGCAGGTCGAACGACCAGCCGTCGCCGACAAGCGCCGCGAGCTTGCCCATGAAGCTGTCGGCCCCCACCGCGTCCGTCGGCGTATTCGATCCGCGAATCTCGGTTGCGCTGATCTTGTTGGCCGGAACGGCCTCGCCTGTCGTGCCCCAGCCGTTTGCGCGCGCCGCATTGCCGCAGAGTTCCCACTGCTTCTGCGTCAGCTCGAAGACGCCGAGGTAGTAGCCCGACAGCGTGACCGCGTGGACGTCTTCAAGGCCAAACGTCTTCACCTGACATGCCGTGCTGCCGCTGACGTTGTAGTCGTTGTAGTTCGCGTTCGGGAGATGTCCCGGCTCCGTCGCGGGCGAACCCATCGTAAACGTCTGCGCGGGGATGTGGCGAAAGACGAGCTTCGTCGTCTTGTAGACGTCGTTCGTGACGTCGAGCCACGCAACCGTGTCCGCGCCCGCACGCCAGTACCGCCGCTTCCACGCGCCGTAGGGGCCGATGCCTTCCCGCGCCGTCGAGCCGCCCGTGAGGTCGCTCTCCGTCAGCGCCGCCAGGAAGCCCGCATCGCCCGCCGTCTTTTCGAGGTCAAAGACGACATAGAGGACGCCCGCCGACGCGAAGTCGAGCGTACCGTCTGTGTAGCTCACCGCAAGCCGGAAGTTTTCGATGCGTTTGCGTGTGGCGAGCGCAGGGATTCTCGTGGGATCGATCGTGATGCGCTTAAGGCCCGTCGTGCGAATCACCGTGTCGCCCGTCGTCGCGTCATGCGGGATGTCGCAGAGGTAGGTGTCGCCGTCGTAGGCTTTCAGTGTCGCCGTCGCGCCGGGCGCCGTGACCGAACCTGTCGTCACGAATTCCGCGACGATCTTCTCCGACCACGGCCACAGCTGGCGGACGACGAAGTTCTCCGCATCGACCGTCACGGCGGCGTGAGCGGACAACCCAAGGCCCAGCAGCAGTGCGCCGCCGAGGCCAACGACAGTTCTTCTTGTGCGTGTGTTCTGTTTCATTTCGCGTGTTCCTTGTTGTTCTGGCTTGCGCCATGTGACGGCACATGATTTCAGATAACTGGGTAATATAGCCGATTCCCGCGCCGAAAAGTGCAACGCCACGAAACGAATTTTGGTGCAAAATGCGAAACAGCCGATGGCTTCTCCGTGCCACGGCGACCTCTGCATCCGTCAGGCGACGACCGATGTCGCGCGGCCCTTCGCGAAGCGCGTGACGAGCCGGTCGCCCGCCTTCAGCGCGGCGGCGTCCTTGACGACCGAGCCGTCCGCCGCCGTCGTCAGCGAGTAGCCGCGTTCCAGGACGCCATACGGCGAATAGGCCGTGAGCTTCGCCTCGGCCTTCTCGAAGCGCGCGACGGCGCGCTGAAGGCCGAGCGCCAGCGCGGGCCGGAGACGCGGCGCCAGCGCGCCGAGCCGATGCTCGGCACGGGCGCGCGCGAGCGCCAGCGACGCGCCGAGGCCGTCCGCAAGCTGGTCGACGCGCTGGGCGTAGAACTCGCCGCGTCCGCGCAGCGCGTGCGCGAGCTGCCCGTCGAACGCCGCGAGCTGTGCGCGCAGGTCGGCGAGGACGGGCACGGCGATTTCCGCCGCAATCGAGGGCGTGCCAGCGCGGACGTCCGCCGCGAAGTCGCAGAGCGTGAAGTCCGTCTCGTGCCCGACCGCGCTGATCGTCGGGATCTGCGACGCGGCGACCGCGCGCACGAGGCTTTCGTCGTTGAAGCAGAAGAGGTCCTCGAACGAGCCGCCGCCGCGCGCGACGATGAGGAGGTCGGCGCGCCAGTCCGTCGTCGCGTTGAAGTAGGCGAGCCCGGCAATGACCGTCGGCGGCGCGGCCTCGCCCTGGACGAGGCACGGGAAGAGCCGGATCTCGAGGTTCGGGAACCGCCGCGTCAGCACCGTGCACATGTCGTGGATGACCGCGCCCGCCTCGCTCGTCACGATGCCGATGCGGCGCGGCAGCTGCGGCAGCGGGCGCTTCCGCGCGGCGTCGAACAGCCCTTCCTTCGTCAGCTTCTCCTTGAGCGCGAGATACTGCTGCATCAGGTTGCCGACGCCCGCGAGCTTCGCGGAGAGGACGGTGATCTGGTAGCTGCCGCGCGGGCCGTAGACGGACACGTTGCCGAAGACGGAAACCTTCGCGCCGTCCTTCAGGCCGTCCCGCACGGCCAGCCGCTCGAACGAGCTCTTGAACAGGACGGCCGAGATCTGCGCGCCCGCGTCCTTGAGCGTGAAGTAGCAGTGGCCGGACGGATAGCGCCGCCAGCCGCTGATCTCGCCGTCCACGATGATGCGCGCGAACGGCTTTTCGAGCGCCGCGCGAATCCCCTCGGTCAGCGAGGTGACGGTGTAGTGCGGATAGGTCCTTGTGCCTGTGCCCATTGAACGAAAGAGACGCGCAGCCGGATTCGGCCGCGCGCCCTTTTACGCCTGTTGAGAGCGTTTAAGCGACCGTGCCGCCCGCCTGCTCGATCTTCGCCTTCGCGGAGGCCGAGCAGGGCACCTTCACGGTGAACTTCTTCGTGAGCGTTCCCGTGCCGAGGATCTTGACCTTCGGCTGCTTGTTGTCCGAGAAGCCCGCCTTGGCGAGCGTCTCGACCGTGATCTCCGCACCCGACTCGAACTTCTTCTCGAGGTCGGAGAGGTTGACGGCGAGCGCCTTCGCGTTGAACGCGGCGTTGTTGAAGCCGCGCTTCGGCAGACGCCGGACGAGCGGCATCTGGCCGCCCTCGAACACGAGCTTGTGCTTGTGGCCCTTGCGCGACTGCTGGCCCTTCTGGCCCTTGCCGCAGGTCTTGCCGAGGCCCGACCCGCAGCCGCGCCCGACGCGCTTCCGGCGCTGACGCGCGCCGGGGGTGTTCGTAAGAGAGTTGAGTTCCATACCTCTTCCTTCTTCCTTCTTACTTTTTCCTTCTAACCTTTTTTTCCCTTACGCCCTGACCGCCGCGATCTCCTCCGCGCTGCGGAGCTTCGAGAGCGCGTTCAGCGTGGCCTTGACCACGTTGAGGCGGTTCTTCGAGCCGAGCGACTTGCCGACCGCATCGCGGATGCCGGCCGCCTCGAGGACGGGGCGCATGCCGCCGCCGACGATGAGGCCCGTGCCCTCTTCGGCCGGCTTCAGGATGACGCGACCGCCGTCGCAGACGCCCTCGACGTCGTGCGGGATGGTCTTGCCCTTCATGACGACCTTGCGCATGTCCTTGCGCGCGGCCTCGCCGCCCTTGCGGATCGCGTCCGCGACCTCGTTTGCCTTGCCGAAGCCGACGCCGACCTTGCCTTCCTTGTCGCCGACGACGATGACGGCGGAAAAGCTCATGCGGCGGCCGCCCTTGACGGTCTTGGCGCAGCGGTTGATGAAGACGGTGTGCTCGTCGAGCGCGTCGTCCTGCTCCTGACGCTTGTCACGATTGAATGCCATGGCTTACTTCTCCTCCTTCTTGGCCGAGATGGCGACGCCGTTCGCGACGGCGGCCTCCACGATCGCCGCGAGGCGACCCGTGTACTTGTTGCCGCCGCGGTCGACCACGACGAGCGAGATGCCGGCGGCCTTCGCGGCTTCCGCCGCGCGCGCGCCGAGCGCCTTCGCGACCTCGAGGTTCGCCTTCTCGTCCTTGAGCGTGTTCGCCTGGGCGAGGGTGCGGCCCGCGTCGTCGTCGATGAACTGGACGTACATGTGCTTGTTCGTCAGGCAGATCGACATGCGCGGACGCGCCGCCGTGCCGATCACGCGCTGGCGGAGGCGGAGATGCCTCTTCTGACGCTGAACTTTGCGATTGAACATCTTTCGTTCTCCTTACGCCGCGATTAGGCGACCTTCTTGCCCTGTTTGCGGCGGATGACCTCGCCGACGTACTTGATGCCCTTGCCCTTGTAGGGCTCGGCCGGGTAATACGCGCGGATGCGCGCGGCGGCTTCGCCGACGGCCTGCTTGTCGACGCCCTTGACCGTGACCTGGAGGCCGTCGTTCTCGACGGTCACCGTGAGTCCGGCGGGGATCGCGTAGACCTTCGGGGAGGCGAAGCCGAGCGAGAGCGCGAGCTCCTGGCCCTTGAGGACGGCCTTGAAGCCGGTGCCCTCGATGGAGAGCTGCTTCGTGTAGCCTGCGGACACGCCGACCACCATGTTGTGGATCAGCGCGCGGGCGAGACCGTGGAAGTTGCCGAGCGTGTAGTCGTCGGCGCACGCGACGAGAACGTTCCCGTCCTCCACTTTCGCCGTGATGCCTTCATGCATCGTGTAGGACAGCTCGCCGAGCTTGCCCTTGACCGTCACCGTCTGGCCAGCGACCGTGGCGGTGACGCCCTCGGCGAGCTTGACGGGTTCTTTACCGATTCGAGACATTGTCTTTAGCTCCTAACTGTTAGGCGACCGTGCAGATGATTTCGCCGCCGAGGTTCTCCTTCTTCGCCTGCGCGCCGCTCATGACGCCCTTCGACGTGGAGAGCACGACAAGGCCCATGCCGTCGAGGACGGACGGGATCTTGCTGACGGGGGCGTAGCGGCGGAGGCCCGGACGCGACACGCGCTTGATCTCGCGGATGGCGGGCACCGCCCGGTCCGTGTACTTCAGCGTGATCACGAGCTTCTTCGGGAACTCGCTCGTCGTGACGCAGTCGGCGATGTAGCCGGCTTCCTTCATGACGCGGGCGATCTCGGCCTTGAGGGCGCTGGCGGGCGTCGCGACGGAGTAGAGGCGGGCCTTCAGTCCGTTGCGGATCGACGTCAGCATGTCGGAAATGGGATCGATAGACATTTTAGGTGATTCCTTTCCTTGGGGTTACCACGAAGCCTTGGTGACGCCGGGGATGAGGCCGGCGACGGCGAGTTCGCGGAAGCAGAGACGGCAGACGCCGAACTTGCGGAGGTAGGCGTGGCGACGGCCGCAGCGCTGGCAGCGGTTGTACGCGCGCACCTTGAACTTCGGCGCCTTCTTCTGCTTTTCGATGAGACACTGTTTAGCCATGACTTAGTTCCTTCCTGCGAACGGCATGCCCATGGAGTTCAGGAGCTCCTTGCAGGCCTTGTTGTCGGTGGACGAGGTCACGAACGTGATGTCCATGCCGGATTGAGCGGAGGATTCCACGAGTTCCGGAAAGATCGTGTGCTCCTTGACGCCGAGCGTGTAGTTGCCGGCGCCGTCGAAGCCGCGGTTCGGAACGCCGCGGAAGTCGCGGATGCGGGGGAGGGCCGCCGAGATGAGGCGGTCGGCGAACTCCCACATGCGCTCGCCGCGCAACGTGACCTTCGCGCCGATGACCATGCCCTCGCGCAGCTTGAAGTTCGAGATCGACTTCTTCGCCTTGCAGAGCATGGGCTTCTGGCCGGTAATCGCCGTCAGGTCGTCCACGAGGGTCTTCTGCTCGTCCTTCGAGACGATGCCGAAGCCCATGTTGATGACGATCTTCTGAAGGCGGGGAACGAGCATCTTGTTCGTGGTGCCGAGCTTCTTCTCGAGCTCGGGAACCATGCGGCTCGCGTATTCGTCTTTGAGTCTTGCCATGATGATTGTTCCTTACCTTAGAGGGCCTTGCCGCTCTTGACCGCGACGCGCGCCTTCTTGCCGTCCTTCTCGCCGGTCTTGACGCGCGTTCCGCACTTCTTCTCGGCATCGTAGGGCATGAGCTTGCAGAGGCGGATCGGCAGTTCCTTGTCGATCAGGCCGCCGGCCGTCTTCTCGGTGCGGCGGACCGCCTTCTTGTGGACGTTCAGCCCGCCGACGATCGCGACGCCCTTCTTGGGGTCGACGCTGAGGACCGTGCCCGTCTTGCCCGCGTCGTTGCCGCGCGTGCAGATGACGGTGTCGTTCTTCTTGATTCTTGCGATAGCCATTTTCGTTGCTCCTTTGCGTCAGACCACTTCCGGGGCCATCGAGAGGATCTTCATGTAGTTCTTGTCGCGCAGCTCGCGGGCGACCGGCCCGAACACGCGGGTGCCGATCGGGTTGAGCTTCGAGTCGACGAGGACGCACGCGTTCTGGTCGAAGTGGACCGTCGAGCCGTCGGCGCGGCGGATCGGGTTGCCCGTCCGCACGATGACGGCGGTCGCGACCGAGCCCTTCTTGATCGAGGAGGTCGGAGACGCTTCCTTGATCGCCACGCGGATCACGTCGCCGAGGTGCGCGTACTCCTTGCGCTGCTTGAGGATGCGGAAGCACATGGCGCGCTTCGCGCCGGTGTTGTCCGCAACCACGAGATTGGAGAGTTCCTGCAACATGGTTCTGTTTCTCCTTACTTCGCGACGATGCGCCAGCGCTTCGTGGCGGACATCGGACGCGTTTCCATGATGGTGACGGTGTCACCGACCTTGGCCGTGTCGGCCTCGTCGTGCACGTGGTAGTTCTTCGTGCGCGTGATGACCTTGCCGTACACGGGGTGGACCTCACGGTACGAGACCGCCACCTTGACGGTCTTCGCGCCGGACTTCGAAACGACGACGCCCTTGCGAAGCTTGCGCGCGCCGCGATTGTTGACTTCTTCCGTGCTCATTAGATCTTGACTCCTGCGCGGGTGATGAACTTGGTGTGAATGCCGATCTTGGTCGCCGCGAGACGGAGGCACTCCTTCGCGACTTCCTCGCTCACGCCGCCGACCTCGAAGAGGACCTTGCCGGGGAGGATGACGGCCGCCCAGAACTCCGGGTTGCCCTTTCCTCCGCCCATGCGGACCTCGATCGGCTTGCGGGTGACGGGCTTGTCCGGGAACACGCGGATCCAGAGCTTGCCCTTGCGCTTCATCTCGCGATTGATCGCGACGCGGCAGGCCTCGATCTGCGTGGCCGTCAGGAGGCCGCGCGTGAGGGCCTTGAGGCCGAACTCACCGTACGCGAGCTCCGTACCCGAAGTGGCGTACCCCGAACGGTTTCCCTTGGAGACCTTGCGGTACTTGACTCTCTTGGGCATCAAAGGCATGGCTTACCTCCCCTCCTTGCGGTCCCCGCGCTCGCGACGCTCGCCGCGGCGGTCGCCGCGCGGCGGACGGGCCTGGAAACCCTCTTTCTTGCAGATCCACACCTTGATGCCGATCTTGCCGGCCGTGGTGTTGGCTTCCGCGAAACCGTAGTCGATGTTGGCGCGGAGCGTGTGCAGCGGCACCTTGCCCTCGCGGGACCACTCGACGCGCGCGATCTCCGCGCCGTTGATGCGGCCGCCCGCATGGACCTTGATGCCGTCCACGCCCATGTCCATCGCCACCTTCATCGCGCGCTTCATCGCGCGCTTGAGCATGATGCGGCGCTCGAGCTGCTGGGCGATGCCCTCGGCGACGAGCTGCGCGTCGGCGTCGGCCCCCATGACCTCCTTGATGTCGAGATAGACCTGCTTCTTCGTCATCTTCTCCAGGTCGGAGCGGATCGCCTCGACGTCACCGCCCTTGCGGCCGATGATCACGCCCGGACGGGCGCTGAAGATCGTCGCGCGGACGGAGTTCGCGTAGCGCTCGATGAGGATCTTGGAGATGCCGGCCTCGACCAGCTTCGACTTGATCGCCTCGCGGATCTTCTGGTCCTCGACGAGGTAGGCGCCGAAGGTCTTCTTGGGCGCGAACCAACGGCTGCCCCAGGCGTGGTTGACGCCGACGCGGAAGCCGATCGGATTGACTTTCTGTCCCATGGTTACTTGGCCTCCTTCTTGGCCTTGGCCGGCGCGTCCGTGAGAACCACCTTGCAGTGGCACAGGCGGCGCGCAATCGGATGGGCGCTGCCGCGGGCCGTCGGCCAGTAGCGGCGCATCCGGGTGGATTCGTCAAGGACGCAGAGCTTGACCGTGAGGTCCGCCGCGTTCTCGACGCCGTTGTTGTTCTTCGCGTTCGCCACGGCGCTCAGGATCGTCTTCTTGATGATCACGGCCGCCTTCTTGGGCGAGAACTCGACGATTTTCAGCGCGTCGGCGGCCTTCTGGCCCTGGCACGCGCGGCACAGCGGACGCCCCTTGAACGCGGACATGCGCTGATTGCGGGTAATGGCGGTAACTTCCATTGCTTATCCCCTTACTTGGCCTTTTCGACCGAGTTGCCGTGACCCTTGAACGTGCGGGTCGGGGCGAACTCGCCGAGACGATGGCCGACCATGTTCTCGGTGATGAAGATCGGCAGGTGCTGCCGGCCGTTGTGAATCGCGAACGTCAGGCCGACAAACTCCGGGAGCACCATCGAACGACGGCTCCACGTCTTGATCGGCTGCTTCTTGCCGCTCGCCTTGATCTTCTCGACCTTGCGGAGGAGGCTCTCCTCGACATAAGGTCCCTTCTTGAGAGAACGACTCATGGATTACTTCCTCCTCTTGACGATGACCTTGTTGGACGCCTTGCGCTTCGCGCGGGTCTTGCCGCCCTTCGCGAGCTTGCCCCACGGCGAACGCGGGTGGCTGCCGCCGGACGTGCGGCCCTCGCCGCCGCCCATCGGGTGGTCGACCGGGTTCATCGCGACGCCGCGCACCGTCGGGCGGATGCCGAGGTAGCGCTTGCGGCCCGCCTTGCCGAGCTTGATCGAGCCCCAGTCCTTGTTGCCGACCGAGCCGACGCACGCGAGGCAGCGGCCGTCGAACATGCGGACTTCGCCGGACGGCATCTTCAGCGTGACCGTGTTCCCGTCGCGCGCCATCACCTGGCAGGCGTTGCCGGCGGAGCGGGCGACCTTCGCGCCCTTGCCCGGCACGAGCTCGATCGAGTGGACGAAGAGACCCAGCGGGATCTGCGCGAGCGGCAGGCAGTTGCCGACCGTCGCCTCGGCCTTCGGGCCGTTCATGACCTTCATGCCCTGCTTCAGGCCGTCGGGGGCGAGGATGTAGCTCAGCGCGCCGTCCGCGTACTCGATGAGCGCGAGGTACGCGCTGCGCGTCGGGTCGTACGCGATCTCCTTGACCGTCGCCTCGACGCCGAACTTGTTGCGCCGGAAGTCGACGATGCGCATGCGCTGCTTCGCGCCGCCGCCGTGGTGGCGGCAGGTGATGCGGCCCTGGTTGTTGCGGCCCGCCGTCTTGCGGACGGCCACCGTCAGGCGCTTCACCGGCTTCTTTTCGGTGATCTCCTCGAACGTCGCGGACTCGCGGAAGCGCATGCCGCACGAACGGGCCTTGTATGTCTTGAGTGCCATATCTTCTTCGCTCCTTACGCGAGTTCGATGCGCTCGCCGGCCTTGACCGTCACGATCGCCTTCTTCCACGTGGGTTCCTTGACGGCCTTGCGCGTGCCGCGGATGTAACGGAGACCGCCCTTCATGTTGGCGGTGCGGACCGCGAGAACGTGCACGCCGAAGGCCTTCTCGGCCTCGGCGGCGATCTGCGGCTTGCGGGCGTCGCGCGCGACCTCGAGGAGGTAGCGGTTCTCGGTCGAGAGCTGCGACCCCTTCTCGGTGATCAGCACGTCGAGGATGACGCCGTTGGTCTTGGTCTTGAGTTCCTGTTTCGTCATGACTGAAATCTCCCTTACTTGGCGATGCGGGCCATGAGCGCGTCGAAACCGGCCTTGTCGCAGACGATCTTGCGGTTCGCCATCACGGTGTACACGTCAAGGGCCTGCGCGGTCGAGTAGTCGATCTGCGGAAGGTTGGAGGTCACGAGGACGACCGTGTCGTCGACATCCTTCTGGACGACGACCGCCGTGCGCGTCACGCCGAGCTCCTTGAGGAACTTCGCCATGAGCTTCGTCTTCGGCGCCTCGAACGAGAACTCGTCGACGACGATCACGTCGCCCGCCGCGAGGCGGTCGGAGAAGGCGCGCGCGAACGCGAGCTTCCAGACCTTCTTGTTGAGCTTCTGCTCGTAGGAGCGCGGCTTCGGGCCGTGCGCGACGCCACCGCCGCGCCACACGGGCGACTGGCGGAAGCCGGCGCGGGCGTTGCCCGTCCCCTTCTGCTTCCACGGCTTCTTGTTGGAGCCCGCGACCTCGCCCTTGCCCTTCGTGCAGGCCGTGCCCGCGCGGAGCGCGTTGCGGATGGCGGTAATCGCGTCCTTGACGGCCTGCGCGCCCTTGTCGAGCGTCAGCTGCGCCTGGTCAAAAGTGACTTCGATCTTCTTCATGCTTACTTAGCCCCCTTCTTCACGTTGTTCTTGAGGGACTTGCGGACGAACACGATGCCGTTGCGCGCGCCCGGGATCGAGCCCTTGACGAGAATCGCGTTGTCTTCGGGACGGATCTGCACGACCTCGAGGTTCGTGACCTTGCGGTTCACGTCGCCCATGTCGCCCGGCATCTTCTTGCCCTTCTCGATCCAGCCCGGGAGGTCACGCGCCGCGAGGCCGCCCGTGCGGCGCTTCGAGTGGCCGCCGTGCGTCATGTTGCCGCCGGCGAAGCCCCACTTCTTGAGGACGCCCGCGAAGCCCTTGCCCTTCGTCATGCCGGAGACGTCGACGTACTTGACGCCCTCGAAGTTCGCGACCGTCACGGCCTTGCCGACTTCCAGCGTCTCGCCCGCGTCAAGCGCGAACTCCTTGAGGACCTTGGCGCACGCGACGCCGGCCTTCTCGAAATGCGTCCGCTCGGCCTTCGAGAGACGCTGCGGCTTCTGCGAGCCGAACGCCACCTGCGCGGCGACGTAGCCGTCCTTCTCGAGGGTCTTGAGCTGGACGACCGGGCAGGGGCCGCACTCGATGACGGTCACGCACGTGCGCTTGCCGTCGGCGTCGAACACCTGGGTCATGCCAATCTTCTTGCCAATCAAGCCTTCCATGTCGACTCCTCTCAGACCTTGATGGTGATGTCGACGCCCGCAGGGAGGTTGAGCTTCTTGAGCTCGTCGATCGTCTGCGCGGTCGGGTTGACGATGTCGAGGAGGCGCTTGTGCGTGCGCATCTCGAACTGGTCCATGGACTTCTTGTCGACGTTCGGCGAACGGTTCACCGTGTAACGCTCGACGCGGGTCGGAAGCGGGATCGGCCCCACCACCTGCGCACCCGTGCCCCGGGCCGTGTCGATGATGCCACCGACGGCCTGGTCCAGCACACGATGGTCGTATGCCTGGAGGCGGATGCGGACTCTCTGCTGCTGCATTTTGTCTTTTTCCTTGCTGTTTCTGACTTCGTTTCGGCTCGGCCGCGACCTTTACCGCGGCTTCGCCCCATTGACCTGACCTTCGACGGTCGCGATGGCCGCGCGCAAGGACGCTCGCCTTGGTGGCGCGGGAGGCCCGTTTCCGGCGCCCCGTTCGCAACTGAGTCTCCGCTCAGCAACCCCCGCAAAACAAGGCTCGCGACCACAACCGTGACCGCGAGCATCGAATCTCAGCGGCCACGACGCGACGGGATTGACTCGCCCGTATCGCGACCCCTCTCTTGCGAGAATTGTGTGTAGTATATCAAAAAGTGCCCTTCGCGCGCAAGGGGGTGGCGCCGAAAAGATCAAGCGCCAACCGTGTCCGGCGGAATCAGGGGCGATCCGGAGAAACGGGGCAAGGGCGGCCCCTTACCGGCAGAGCTCGTCCGCGAGCGCGGCGAGCTCGCCCCGCGACTGCTCGTTCAGGGCGGACTTGATGTGCACCGTGGTCGCGCAGAACGCAATGTTCTTCGACTTCTCGAAGAGGCCCTTCATCACGCGCGCCGCCGTCGGCGCCCACGAGCCGTTCTCGATGAGGCCGATTGTGCGGTTCTGGTAGTTGCGCTCCGTCAGGTGCGTGATGAACGTGCGCATGAACGGGAAGATCTCGGCGTTGTACGTCGTCGTCGCAAGCACGAGCTTGCCGTAGCGGAAGGCGTCCTCGACCGTCTCGAACATCTCGTCGCGCGCGAGGTCGGCGACGACGACCTTTGGGCAGCCGCGCGCCTTCAGCAGCGCGGCGAGTTCCTCGACCGCCGCCTTCGTGTGCCCGTAGACCGACGTGTAGGCGACCAGCACGCCCTCCGACTCGACGGCGTAGCTCGCCCATGTCGTGTACTGCTTCAGGGCGTGCGCAATCGCCTCCGGCGTGTCGAGGACGGGGCCGTGCAGCGGGCAGACGACCTTGATGTCGAGCCCGCTCGCCTTCTTCAGCAGCGCCATCGTCTGGGCGCCGTACTTGCCGACGATGCCGATGTAGTAGCGGCGCGCCTCGCAGTCCCACCCCTCGGGGTCGACGACGTCGTTCGCGCCGAACTTGCCGAAGCCGTCCGCCGAGAAGAGCACCTTGTCCGTCGTGTCGTACGTGACGATCACCTCCGGCCAGTGCACCATCGGCGCGGCGACGAACGCGAACGCATGACGCCCCGTCGCGAGCGTGTCGCCCTCCTTCACGACGATCCGGCGGTCGGCCCAGTCCGTGCCGAAGAAGTTCCTCATCATCGTGAACGCCGGGGCGGACGAGACGACCTTCGCGTCCGGGAACGCCGCCATGAACGCCGCGACGTTCGCCGAGTGGTCGGGCTCCATGTGCTGGACGACGAGGTAGTCCGGCTTCCGGCCGCCGAGGCGCGCCCGGACGTTGCCGAGCCATTCCTCGCCGAAATGCCGGTCGACCGTGTCGAAGACGGTGACCTTGTCGTCGAGGACGACATACGAGTTGTAGGCCATGCCGTTCGGCACGGGATACTGGCCCTCAAACAGGTCGACCTGGTGGTCGTTGACGCCGACGTACTGGATGTCTTCGGTAATCTTCATCTTGTCTCTCCGCTTTCCAGGGGAATTTGCCGTATTATACCAAAAACCCTGCGTCGGCAGAATCGCCGCGGTTTTTTGGTATAATCTCCGCCATGAGATACGCGATCATTTCCGACGTCCACGCCAACGACGAGGCCCTGCGGCGCGTCCTCGCCGACGCGCGGCAGAACGGCGCGAACCGCGTCGTCTGCCTCGGCGATGTCGTCGGCTACGGCCCGCTGCCGAGGGAGGCGCTCGCGCGCGTGCGCAAGGCCGCGTCGCTCGTCCTTGCGGGGAATCACGACGACGCGGTCTCCGGGCGCGGCTCGGCGGCGGCGTTCAACGGGCTCGCCGCCGACGCCGTGACGCGCCACCGCGAAGCCCTGTCCGCCGATGACCTCGCCTGGCTCAAGTCGCTCCCCTACGTCGGCGAACTCGACGGCGCAATCGCCGCGCACGGCGACTTCGTCGATCCGCCGGCGTTCTACTACGTCGACGACGTTGAGGGGGCCGAGGCCAATTTCGCGGCGACGGACGCGCAGCTGATGTTCGTCGGGCACACGCACGTCCCCGCGCTCGCCGTCGTCGGCGACAGCGGCGCCGTCCATCTCACGGCGCCGCAGGACTTCGCGCTGGAGCCGAACAAGCGATACATCGTCAATCCCGGCTCGGTCGGCTATCCGCGCGAGGAGAACGGCGTCTGCCAGTCGTCCTACGTCCTCTACGACTCGACCGCGCGAACGGTCGAGTACCGCTTCCTGCCGTTTTCCGTCGCCTCCGTCATGCCGCGCGGGAAAGCCACCGGGCGCAGGCGGCGCATCCTTCTCGCCGCAACGGCGCTGGGGGCCGCCGCAATCGCCGCCGGCTTCGCCTTCGCGCTGAAGCCGGCGGCGCGCACCGTGACGAAGACCGTCACCGAGACCAAGGTCGTCGAAGTCGTGAAGCCCGAGGACCCGGCCCTCCTGCTGGCGCGCCGAGAACTGACGCTCCGTCCCGACGACCGAAAAGTCCGCGCCAACCTGAAGCTCGCCCCCGGCCCTGCGGAGCTCGTGATCGAATTCCGCGACGCGAACGGGAACGTCGTCGACGCGCCCTTCCGGCGGACGATCAAGGAATCCTATCGGCAGGCGCACAAAATCCCCGAAGGGGCCCTCGCGGCGACATTCGCCGTCCGCAAGGTCGCGCACGACAGCGCGCCGCGCATCGCCTCGTTCGAGCCGACGGCGAGCGCGCGCTGACAGGCCCGCCGCGCTCGCCGAAGAGGACGCGCGGCAGCATTGCACCGATGCGGACGGGCACGGGGCCGAAGTCCATGCTGCGCCAGAAGCTCTCCGCCGAGGCGTGGTCGTAGACGCCGCACCTCCTGCCGCAGACAGGGCATCGCCACCGCTCGCGCTTGACGAGATGGACGTGGACGGTCATCGCCGCGCCGTCTTCGAAGTCGATGCCGTCGACTTTTGCCCCCTTGATGTCGAGCAGCCGCAGGAGTATACTCTTGAACGTCATCCGGAACCTCCTTTGATGTTTGTGCGGAAACTCACACTATGGAGTTCCGGATGATGTTTTTCAAGCCTCGGGTCGGCATCTTGCGCTGTCAATGACGAGTTGCAAACAATCGCCCGCCCGTCCAGCCAGCTTGGGGCGCTGGCCGGGCGGGCGATTGTTCACAACTCTACGCGCTTCTGTTCTATGCAACGCGTTGCAAACATTCCGCGCTTCGCGCTCCATGTTCGCAACGCTTCACGCCGGAATCGGAGTCAAACAGACCCACAGTTATGCACGAAGCCTCTTTTACTCTTGCCATGGACTTGTTCCTCAATGAGACGTTCTCGTCTACGGTTCGTATCATAGCGAAAATCTTTCCAAAAAGCAAAACTGGCCAGCCACTTTCTGCATCCTCGCTCAAGACAAACATCATAGGCCAGCAAGTCTTTTTCCGCATCACGTTCTCATTTCAATGTGAGACAGCATCACTCGAGCCGCATCATTCACGTCTGACCCTCATCAGCCGCCGTTCACCTCGACACCGCAATCTTCAGCACGAACGGCAACGTCGCGTTCGCGAGGCGCGGCGGGAGGCGAACGACCATCTTCGTCCCGTCGCGGCGGGCAGGCAAGGCCTCCGTCTCGCCGAGGGCCGTGACGCGCGCGCCCGACGGGATTTCGCAGTCGAGCGCGACCTCCGCCGACGGCGCCTTCACGATGGCGTAGATCGCCTTGCCGTCCTTCGCCCGCGTGTAATCGACAGACGGCGTCGAGAACGGCGCGACGATGCGCGTCGCGTAGATCGCCTCGCCGTTCCGTTCCAGCCAGTGTCCGATCGAGAGAAGCCGCGCCTCCTGCACCTCCGGGATCGCGCCTTGCGCGTCAAGATTGACGAGCAGGAGCAGGTTCCCGCCTCGCGCGACGATGGACGTGAAATGGCAGATGAACTCCCCGTCCGTCATCACCATCGACGGATCGAGCTCCTCCATCCAGTGGTTGCCGTAGGCCTTCGAGATGCCGGAGCACGATTCCCACGGATGCCACGTCTTCGGGTCGATGTTCTCCGCGGTGTCGCCCCACTCGTCCGTGAAGAAGTCGCCGCGCACCGTCCGGCAGCCGATGAGCCGGATGCCCTTGCGCGCGAAGGCCGCCTCCTCGGACGGGTCGAGCCGCCCGTAGCGGTCGTTGCAGCAGACTTCCTTGCGTCCTTCCGCCTTGTTGTAGAAGTAGGCGGTGATGTCGTAGGACCCGTTCTCCGTCGCGCGCGTCGCCCAGTCCGCGTCGTACCAGAGGATGTCAGGGTCGTACCTGTCGATGAACGCCGTCATCTGCGGCACGATGTACTCGCGGACGAAATCCCGGACGGCGATCTTGCCGGACGCCCTGCCCTCCATCCCCGGCGTGTAGTCTGCGACCTTGCCGCCCCAGACCTTCATCCGGATCGAGCCGTCGTCCTGAAGGATCGGATACTCCCATTCGTCCGCCTGCGAGTTGTAGACGCCGAACTTCAGCCCCTCGGCCCTCGCCGCGTCCGCCATCTCCCGCGCGAAGTCGCGCTTCGCCGGGCCGTCCGCCGAATTGCGGAACGTGAACGGATCGTCCCAGAGGCAGAAGCCCGAATGGTGCTTGAGGAACGGCACGACGTATTTCGCGCCGCACCGGCGGAAGACCCTCATCATCTTCGCCGCGTCGAACCGCTCGCCTCGGAAGAGGCCGATGAAATGGTCTGGCTTGAAGTCCGCGCCCCAGTTCTTGCGGTGATACGCCGCCGCGCTGTCGGCCGCCGCGTATTCGGGGCGGCACTTGTACTCGTACCAGTCCGGATAGAGCCGAGCCCCCTTCACATACGGCGAATAGGCCGCGATCGACCACGGCCCCCAGTCGACGAACATGCCGAGCTTCGCGTCGATGAACCATTCGGGGCAGGCGTGACGGTCCATGCCGGCGCCGGTCGCGGCGTATTTCCCGGCTCGGTTGACGGCATCCACCTTCGCCATTTGCGCCCGGGCGCGCGCGATCGTCTCCTCCGAATGGTCGCGGGCGATCTCCGGCAGCGTCTTCGGGAACGGCGGCGTCGGCTTCCAGCCCGGCGGACGGCGATACTTCGCAGGCGCGGTCGGCACGCCCCCCGCGACCGCCGACCGCCCCTTGAACTCGTCCGTGAACGCGGCGTTGTCCGCCGGCGCGAGCGTCGTGTCGGCCAGCGTCACCTGCGCCAGCACGCCAACGGACAAGACGGCAAGAGGAACGTCAATCATCATTTCTTCCCTTTCTTCTTCTGCTGTTTCGGTTTCGACTTCTTCTGCGACTGCGTCCGGGCCGCCGCGCCCTCGGGACGGCGCGTCGAGGCGCGCGCGACGAGCGGCGCCGGCAACAGGATCTCCGCCGGCGGCAGCGCCGGGTTCACGAGCCGCCGGAGGAGCCGGTCGAACGCCGTCTCGGCGATGAGGTCGCACGGCTGGCGGATCGTCGTGAGCTGCGGCGTCATGACGCGCGCCGTGCTCGTGTCGTCGAATCCCGCCAGAAGGACGTCGTCCGGCACGCGCAGCCCCAGCCCATCCAGCGTGTTCTTGAGGAGCGCCGCCGTGAGGTCCGTGCCGCAGATGATCGCGTCCGGCCTGTGCCGACGCAGGTGCCGCCGAATCGCCGCCGCGTCTTCGGGCTGCGCATCGATCACGCCGCCCTCGGACGCGGCGCCCCTCATCCGCAGCGCGTTCATCACGCCGTTGACGCGCCGGTACATGTTCGCCGAGCGGTCGGCGTGCATCAGGAAGTGAACCGTGCGCGCGCCCGCCGCGAGCAGGTGCTCGGCAAGGCGGCCGCCGGCCGACTCGTTGTCGATGCTCACGAGGTCGTAGTCGCTCCGGCGCGGCGGCTTCACGAAGTCGCAGTCGATCAGCACGACCGGCACCTGCGCGTCCGCGAAGACGGACAGGATCTCGCGGTTGCACGCCTCCGTGTCCGTCACGAACTCCAGCGGCTGATAGATGACGCCGGAGACGCCCTCTCGGACGATCGTCTCGGCGAACCGCTTCGCCTGATCGACGCGGGCCGTCGCGCCCTTCGCGGAAACGTCGCCGAAGAGCAGCGTCCGCTCCGCCTTCTGCGCACAGCGCGAGACGCCGCTCACGAGAGCGGAGAAGAAGTCCGAGTAGGCGACGCCCGGCACGATGAGGCCGATGGGGCCGCCGCTGCGCTGCGCGCTCTTCGTCAGGAACGTGCCCTTGCCGCGCTTCCGCACGAGGTAGCCCTTCGCGCTCAAGTTCTGCAGGGCCTGCACGACGACCGAGCGCTTGACGCCGAAGCGGCGCGCGAGACCCCGTTCGCTGGGGAACGGATTCTCCGACGAGAGGTATTTTCCGCTGAGGATCTCCTTCCTCAGGGTCGCGATGATCGGGCTGGTCTCGTTCGCTTTCATGGCTGCAGCTCCCGCTACGGCTCGTAGTATAGCGAAAATCCGCCCCAAAAGCCAAACTGGCTGGCCACTTTCCTGGCAATGGCTATCCGTCGCGGCCGCGAGGTCACACGGGTTCGAGGATCCAGCGCTTGTTGAACCAGTACCAGTCGCCCGGACGTTCCCGTATGGCGGCGTCCAGGAGGCGCATCGCCTCGCGCGTCAGGCGCGCGGCCTCGGCCCTCTTGTCCGCCGCATCCGGATCGGGCCGCAGCGTCGCGATGTGGTTGAAGACGTGGCGGCCGTTCTCGCGGCGCATCTGCGCGACGACGATCGGCGCGTTGCTGCGGACGGCGAACATCGCCCCGGCGTGCGAGACGTTGGCCTTGCCGCCGAGGAAGTCGGCCGAGACGTCCGGCTTGCGCACGCGCAGGTCGGGCAGGATCGCGAACGCGCGCCCCGCCGACAGCCTCTCCTTGATCCGCACGAGCGTCTCGCGGCAGTCGCGATCCAGCACCTCGATGTCGCCGTACTGGCGCTTCATCCAGGCGTCGAGCTTCGGGTTGCGCTGGCGCGCGGCAATCGCGAAGAGCGGCAGCCCGTACTTCGCCATCGACCAGGCCGCCATGTACCAGTTGCCTGAATGCGGCACCATGATGACGACGCCCCTGCCCTCGTCGACGTACGCCTGCAGCTTTTCCTTGTAGTGCGCGCCCTCGACGACATGGCGATCCATCCACGCCCGGTCGAGACGCGGCGCGCGCATCATCTCGACGCCGGTCTGGAGGACGTTCTGAAGCGAGCGGACGGCGACCGCCGTCGCCTCCCTCTCGCCCATCGCGGGAAAGACGCTGCGGATGCGCGCGAGCGTCCGCGCGCGCTTGAACCCGAAGACGCGAAAGGCCGTCCAGCCGAGCGCGCGCGCCGCCGCCAGCGCGAGCGGATAGGGAATCGCGTTCACGAGCGCGCAGGTGGCGCGGAGCGCGGCGTACTCCAGTCCAATCGAGAGACGTGACTTCACAGTTTCTTCTGCGCGGCGGCGATCGCGCGGCAGACGGCCTTTGACGTGATGGTCGCGGAGGTGATCGCCTCGATCTCGCCGCCCTTCTTCCTGAGCTTCAGCGTCGTCGCGTCCTTGCCGCGGAACTGGTCCGCGAACTCGGGCGCGTTGAGCTTCATGCCGAGGCCCGGCGTCTCGGCCGCGACGAGCGTCCTGTAGCAGACGAGCGTCTTCCTGTCCGCGCGGAAGCCGACCATCAGCACGATGTCGCCGCCGTAGCCGCCCGCGTCCGCGCCCTTCGCGGCATAGCCGACGACCCGCCCGGCCGCGTCCCTGCCGACGAAGGCCTCGCCCGCCGCCTCGACGGTCGCCGCCTCGGGCGGCAGCACGGCCTTGACGGCCTTCTGCTCGTTCGCCTTGGCCGTCGCCGCGATCGGCCCGGCCGTCAGCGCGTTCACGTACGCGAGCACCCCGGCGCAGATGCCGGAGATGAGCGTAAGGGACAGGACAAGGCTGAACATCTTTTTCATGTGCGCATTATACCATAAGCGGCGGCGTCAGTCTGGCCGAAGCGGCGTCCGCTTCGATGATGAAAATGGCAATATGTCGCAAGACGCCCGGACAGGCCAGTCCAAGGGGCGGTTCTGCATTGCCACGCTCCTCAGAACAATCGGGTCGGTCGAGGGGCCTGTCCCCTCGAAAGCCTACCGGAAGCCCGCGTCCGAACCTTCCATCAGCACTTCGGGGCGGCGGGCGAACGCGCGCTCGTCCGCCTCCGAGGCGGCCGTCTCCGGCTTCATGCCGTAGATCCAGCTCCAGGCGTCCACGAACGCGCAGGCGACGCCTTCCGCCGTCGCGGCGCGGTGGAGGTACTGCCAGAAGTCGTCGCGCTTGCCGCGTCCGCCGCTCTCGGAAATGCAGACCACAAGATCGCGCTCCGCCGCAAACGCGCTCATCTGCCGCAGGCGGCCGATGCTTCGCGCCAAGCTCTTCTCCGCCTGTTCGACCGTCTTGCCGTTGCCGATACCATAGTCATCAATGCCGATGACGTCCGTGTAGGCGTCGCCCGGATAGCGCGCGAGGAACGTGTTCGCCGCGTCGCCCTCCTTGCCGAACCCTTTCCACTGACGGTCGGGCGTGTAGGCGAAGAGGATGCGGTCAGGCCCGCACGCCCTGCGCAAATAGTCCGCCTCGAAATGGCAGAACGCCCGGAACTCCTCCGCCGTGCACCAGCCCTCGCCCCACCAGAACCAGTTGCCGTCCGCCTCGTGCGGGTAGCGCAGGATGACGGGAATCGGCCTGCCCGTCTCGGGGTCGTTCAGCCCGTTGATGAAGTCCGCGACGTCCGCCAGCTGGGCGAGAAACCACGCCCTCGGATTCGCCGCCGGTTCGCGGCTGGACTTGCCCTCGATCGCGCCCGTGCCGCACGGCCCGCCCGTGCCGTCGAGAATCTGCCGGATGACGTTGCGGTTCGCGCCGCCGCTCTTGAAGCGGTAGGAGGCCTGCGGGAAGCCGTTCGTCGTGTACGGCTGGTCCATGTGCCAGTTGAAGACCATGATCGCGCCGAACTCGGCCCACTGCTTCTGGATCGCCGCCGTCAGTCCCGCCCGGTTGACGGCGTAGTACTGCGGCGAATGCCACGTGCCGACGACGCTCGCGAGGTCCGCGTAGTTGACGAGCGCGCGGCGTCCGTCCGAATAGCGGCTCACGTAGTCGCAGGTCAGCTTGACGTCCTTGAGCGGTTTCGGCAGGAAGCGTCCGTCCTTCTCCTGCACGAGGCGCCTGTCGCCGCCCCGGCCGCCGTGGTCGAGCCACGGATACGTCCACGCCCAGTAGTAGTTCGGCGACGCGCCGACGGCCTTCAGCCTCTCGAAGACGCGAGCCGCGTTCGAGTCCGGCGTGCGCGGCGGCGCGGCAAACGCCGGCTTCGTGCCGCAGGCCCACGCGAACAGGTCACGTTCGAGCGCCGTGTCGGCCTTGTGCGTCATGCCGGGCACGGACGTCATCGCCTTGTCGTTCGATCCGAGCGCGTTGTAGGCGCTCCAGCCCCCGGCGGGCGGACAGGTCGTGTCGCTCAGCCCGACGGCCGAACGCACGGGCACGCGGATGCGCGGCGCGAAATGCGCAATGTCAAAATAGGGGGCGTTCTTCTCGGCTGCCGCGCGCCCGGAAGCCGGCTGGCTGCGGATGAGATTCGGCCAGGTCGCCTGACGCTTCTGCCGGTCGGCGAGATGGTCGGCCATCGCCGGAATGTACATCGCGCCGCGCGTGAAATTCCTGTTCAGCCCCAGGAGGAAGTAGCCGAACGCGCCGCCCTGGCTGCCGCCGCAGTAGGCGATGCGCCCCCGATCGACCTCGGGACGCGCCGCGAGCCAGTCGACCGCCCGGCTGATGTCGAGGATGGCGGAATAGAAAACGTAGTCCTCACGCGACGCGGCGATGCCCGCCGTACCGTACTGACCTTTCGTCCCGTATTTCTTCTTCAGCCCGTCTTCCCATTTCTGATAGGCGGCCTTGAACCTCGCGTTGTCCTTGTCCGGCTTGAACGGCAGCACGTTCATCATCAGCGAGATCCGGTCGCCCGTGCCGTACCATGACCCGTTGTGATACGGTCCCGCGCCCGGCACGGTCATCAGGACGGGATACGTGCGCGACTTGTCCTTCGGGATGGTCAGGAAGCCGTAGACGCGCCCGCCGAACGTCGCGAAGCTGACATTGTAGTAGTCGAACGCGCCTTTGCTCTTTTCCGCGACGCGCTCCACGCGCGGATCGAGCGGCACCTCGCGCGCGAGCTTGGCGATCGCGCCGTCCCAGAAGGCGTCGAAGTCGGCGGGGCGCGGCGAGGACGCCCGCACCCGCTCCGGCGCGACCGCCACGCTCCAGACGCGCGACGAGCCGTCCGCCGCCTTCAGGCAGAGCCGCAAAAAGCCCGGATACGGCAGGCGGCCCGTCACGCGGAACGGATTCCCCGCCGCGAAATCGACCTCGGTGCGCGGCGAGATGACGTCCGTCCCGAAGTTGTCGAGCGACCAGGCGACCGTGCCGGACGAGAGCGGCGCGCCCTTCTCGTCCGTCGCCGTCACCGTGTAGGTCACAGTCTCCCCGACGCCGTAGCGGCGGTCGGGGTGATCGGACGAAACCGTGAAGCGCGTCTGGGCGCGCCCGTTCAGGGCAAGGCCCGCGACGATTGCGCAAGCCAGCAGTCTCATTGTCATCTTGAGCCTACTCCCCTCCCTTCGCGTCAGCGGAACAGCAGCAGGAAGCCGCCGCGCGTCTCGATTCGCAAGCCGTCCTCCTTGCGGTAAACCACGCGCAAACGCTCGTCCGCCACACCATCGACCAGCACAGTCCACTTCTTCAGGCGCGCGGCACGGTTCACCGTCTCGACCGTCAGCGGCAGCGCGAACCCGGCCCGGAGCTTCTCCACGTCCGAATGACGGACGTCAATCGAACCGCTTTCGGCCGGCGTGAAGCGCGTGATCGTCCCCGCCCCCGTCGTGCAATCGACCGATAGATGTCCAAGCACCATCTTCTCCGAGCGCAGATCGAGCGTCGCATCGGGCGCAACCGACACCACGGCGTCTTCGCCGAACGGGCGTTCCTCGCCCTCGGCAGGGTCGCCCCACGCCATCACGGCATACGGCACGCCGTTATTGTACTCCGTTTTGTTCGTCTTCGGCGCGGACACGTCCGTCTGTTCGTCCAGCACCTGCCACGTTTCGCCGTCGAAGCTGCCTTCGATCTTCCACGCCGTCGGGTTGCGCCTGTAGAAGGCGCCTCCTCCCGAATCGCCGTCCTCCGAATCGGCGGCCGCGGTGAACGTGTACCCGGCCACGCGCGCGGCGGACTCGGGCAAGCGGAAGGTGAACGCGACCGACGACTCCGCCGATGGCGTCAGACCGGTCACGTGCAGTTTTGTCCCGGCGTCGCCGTCGAACACCTTGTCGATGTTCTCCCAGTTGGAGACAGAGCCGGACGTCGCCAAAGCGACCTGGTTGACCGCGAGCGAATCGGGCGAATCAACCTTCGTGAACGTCCCCTGATTGACGCGCGTGCCGTCCGCCGCATACAGCGAGAACTCGGCGATGGAGATCTTCTCCGCACCGCCGTTCCCCGTGACCGTCACACGGAAGAACTTGCCGCCGAACGTGGCAGGGCCACGCGAAAGCGTTCCGCCGAGAACCATGACCGCGTTCCCTGTACGCGCCCCCGCATCCGTCAGAATTGTTCCGCCCCTGTTCTCGATAATGCCGTTGACCGCCGACGACGCAGTGAAGCCCCGCAGGTCGAGCGTACCGCCCTCCTCGACGACGATGCGCCCCAGCTTGGCGTTCGCGCCGCGCCCGGCCGGATAGGTTACGGGGAATGTACCGACGACCCACGCGTTGCGGGTCTCGTAGGGGCCCATGTTTTCTCGCTTGTCGAGTTCGACCCACTTCTCGCCATCGTCGCTCGCCAGCAGACGCCATGCCGCCGGGTCGTAGCAGCCTTTTCCCGTCGAAGGCGCGGCATCGTTCGCCGTCGCCCATGCGTAGCTCGTCGCGAAGACCGGCGTATCATAGCTCAGCTGAACCCAAACCTTGTCACCCTCGCTGGCGATACGCGAAGTCCCCGCCCGCCAGTCCAGCCACTTCGTTTCGAGATTGCCGTCCACCGCCATTGTCGGATCCTCCCGGGGCGAGCAGTCCTTGCCCGGATCCCACGTCACCTTCGTGCCGTCCGCATACGACGCCTTCCCGCCGGCAATCGCCGTTTCGCCGTTCAGCAGCTTGAACTCGGAGATCTGCGCACCCTTCGCTTCCAAACCGTACGCCTTGTCAATCTTGAAGCGGTAATGCCGGTAGCCCGTAAAGGCGAACTTCAGCGTTCCATCCGAGACCGTGAAATCAATGGGTTCTTCGGGGTGGAGGAGCGTCAACGTGCCCGCGCCGCGCTTCACGACGGTCGCCGTCGCGTTCGTGAGGATCGCGCCGAGCGTCAGGGCGTGGCCGTCCGTCACGTCAAAGACCGTCTCGCCGGACGCCAGCCGGACGAGCCCGCCCGTGAACCGCGAATCCGCCGCGTCGCCGTCCACCGCCAGTTCGGGGACCTCGAAACGGCAGATTTGGACGCATTGAACGCCAGCGAGGCACCTGAACGCAGGGTGAGGCTGCTCGCGTACGTTCCGCCAAAGACCGAGCTGCACCACTGAGCGCCGAATGTCGATGTCACGCCGGCCCCCTCGAAAACCAGCTTCGGCGTTCCCAGACCCGGGTTGCCCTCCGATGGCGACAGCTGGGCGTTGCCACGGAAAACGACCGTGACATCCGACCCAAGCGAACCCTGGCTGTTGACGCGCAGCAGCGTCCCGCCGTCGATTGTCCAGGTCACGCCGGATGCCGCCGTCAGCGGATGCATCTCGTCGAGGCAGAACGACTTGTTGTCCGGCCGCGACCACGTCTGATTCGCCGCGAGGTGGACGCCGCCGGTGTTTCTGATGTTGATCTGGTCGTTGCCCGATTCCTTCACGACGAGGCCGCCCGCGCCCAGCGTCAGCCTGCCCGCACCCGTCAGGTAACGCGCGACTGTCACTTTCGTGTATTCGATTCCGTAGGCGTTCACGTCCGAAGGAATCGCCACGCTCTTGTCGTCGATCACGGCAATCGCCCCGTCCGACCATCTGACGGAGTTCCCTGACCCGTCCTTCCAGACGTTCTCCGCCGTCCAATCGCCGCTGTCCTCGCCCGTGTACGTCAGTCGATGCACGTCACCCCGCACAAGCGGCGCCAACCCCACAGCCACGGCCAAGGCAAGGCAGGATTGAACAAAGGAGCCCCCGATAACCTCATGTTTTGCAGTCTTCTTCATCGTTTTCATCGTTTCGTCCTCTTCTTTGTCGGTGCGTTTGGTTTGCAACTTCGTCTACTCCGTAAAGGATGGGCGCATTTTACCATAAACGCTTCTCAAACGTCCATCAAAAGCATTCGTTTTCAGACAAGAGTTTTATTCGGTTTTTCACAATGCACGGCGAGTCATCAACCGAAATTCGTCTGTCCAGGCCGCTCTCAACAGGGGACAGACCCCGTCGGATGGAGGCCTGTCCCCACGAATTCCCCACGAACTCTTGAAGCGATGAGCTTGCGCTGTCGGTCTTTTGCGTTTTCGTGAACAAGCCGCCCGTCAGGACGAGAACAGGTCGTCGAGGACGAGTTCGCCCTGGACGTCGTTCCAGTACTTGTTGTGCTTGAGCCCGGCGAACGTGATCATGACAAGCCGGTAGCGTCGGCGCAGGGGAATTGAGGCCTGAAGCGCGGTCTTGCGGGCGAGAAGCCGCTCGTGTTCCGCCTTGTCGATCTCGTAGGGCGCCTCGGCATACTTGATTTCGCAGATGTCGATCGTCTTGTCCGAGCGGTTCAGCAGCAGGTCTATCTGGGCGTGTTCGCCGCGCCAGGCGTGCGCGGTGACCTGAAGCCCGGAGATGCCGAGCGCGCGCTTGATTTCACTGACGTGCTGGAGGCAAAGGCGCTCAAAGGCCAACCCGTGCCAGTTGGCGATGCGCGGCGAATCGAGCACATTGAGCCAGAAGCCCGCGTCGTCTTTCGGACGGTTCCGGATGAACGTGTAGTAGAAGAGCGTGTAGTCGTCGATCAGCTGGTAGACGGTTCCGCGCGTCCGCTTGCCGACGGGACAGTAGCTGCGGATGAAGTCGCACTGCTCGAGTTCGTCCAGGACGGTCTTGAAGTTGCCGCCATTCTTGAGTCCGGTCGCCTGGATGATCTCCTCGCGCGTCAACCCGGACTTCTTCCCGAACAGCGCCTCGACGACCTTCATGTGCGGTTCGGCATTCTTGAAGATCGAGGCATACAGGTAGTCGAACTCGTTTCGCAGCTTGCCGTCCGCCGCAAACAGCAGCTCGTCGATGTTCTGGGCGAGGGAGAGATCCGATCGCAGGAGGCTCCAGTAGTAAGGTATGCCGCCGAAGACCATGTAAGCCTCGGCGACTTCCGCGCGCGAAAGGTCGAGCCCCAGGCGGTGCGCATATGCTTCGCATTCGGACAGGGAGAACGGCTTGAGATGAATGCGGTCGGTGAGGCGTCCGTAAAGGCCCTCCGTGTTCTTCAGGAGGTTCTTGACGATCCAAGACGAGGCCGAGCCGCAGACGACGAGGAAGATGTCGCGTTCGGGCCGAGCCGACGCCAGGGCATTCCAGAAGTATTCGAGCCCGGTGACAAGGCCGGACTTGGGCGTGTCCATCCACGGCAGTTCGTCTATGAAGATGACCTTGCGTCCCGGCGCGCCCGCCTCGACGAGCCTGTTCAGTTCGGTGAAGGCCTCCAGCCAGTTCGCGAGGGCGGGGCATTTCACGTGTCCGCATTTCATGAGCGAGGCGCGGAAAGCGATGAGCTGGCTCTTGAGGTTGCCGCCGCGCAGCCCCGTGTGAGTGAAGAAGAACTGGTTGTGGAAATGCTCGCGGATGAGATAGGTCTTGCCGACGCGACGGCGCCCGTAGACGGCGACAAACTGAGATTCGCCTTTCTGAAGGTCGCGGTCGAGCGCTTGCGTTTCGCGTGAGCGTCCAAGAAGGTTCATGGCTCTGTCTCCTCAACAATTAATTTGTCAACAGTATACCATAAGACCGAGTTACTGACAAGGATGACGCCAAAAGTTGTCCATCACCGTCAATAAGTCGATCAAACACTGAGTTATTGACAGGGATATTAATGCGCACTGGGGGTCTGTCCCCACGATCAATCACGCTTTTCAATCGAACAATGTGATTGACAATCACGTCTTCCGATTGAATAATGTGATTAGAATTTGCTACAATATGAGCAATGGCGCTCATTATGTACAGACCGCTGACCGAACAATACGCCCATCCCGCGACAGCCTGCCCATGAAGAAGAACATCCTCGTCCTGCTCTGGTCTTCGACCATCGCCTCCGGGCGCGACTTCCTCGCCGGGTTCGCCTCGCGCGCGCGGCGGCGCGGAGACTGGCGGCTGCACCTGCGCATCGCCAAGAAGACGGTCGAGCCGAACATCGTGCGCGCCATCCGCGCCGGCGGCTACCACGGCATCGTCACCGACGAGGACACCTATCTCGCCCTTCCCGCCGGCACGGTTCCCGACGCGACGTCCGTCGTCGTCTTCGGCACGCACGACCCGGACGCCCCGGCAAACGTCGCCTACGTCCAGAACGACAACGCCGCCATCGCGCGCTTCGGCGGCGAGTACCTCCTGTCGCTCGGCCGCTTCCGCTCGTTCGGCTTCGTCCCGACGGAGGACGAGCACGGATGGTCGCGCATCCGTGCCGAGGCCTTCGCGGAAGCCGTGCGCACAAAGCGGCACGCCGCCTTCGTCTTCGACCCGAACGACCGCACCCTTCCGCTCAAGGCGTGGCTTCGCTCGCTGCCCAAGCCCGCCGCCGTCATGGCCGCCTGCGACACGACGGCGCTGGAGGTCATCGAGGCCTGCAAGCGCGCGAAGCTCGCCGTGCCCGGCCAGGTCTCGGTGCTTGGCGTGGACAACGACGAGCTGCTCTGCGAGTTCGACTCGCCGACGATCAGCAGCGTCCTGCCGCGCCACGACACCGTCGGGCAGCTCGCGGCGAAGATGCTCGCGCGGATGCTGCGCAGCCGGGAAGGCGACCGGCCCCGCTGCGAGATCTGCGACGAGCAGACCGTCGTCGAGCGCGAATCGACCGCGCCGATCAGCCCGGCCGTCCACCTCATCACCGCCGCGCTCGACTACATCCGGCAGAACGCGACGAAGCCGATCTCGACCGCCGACGTCGTGCGGCACCTCGGCGTCTCGCGGAGCCTCGCCGACCTCCGCTTCCGCCAGTGCCAGGGCGCGACCATCCGGGAGACGATCCTCCGGGCGCGGCTGGAGGAGGTCAAGAAGCGGCTCGTCTCGACGCAGCTGCCCGCCGCGAAGGTCGCGCGGATCTGCGGCTTCACGGACATTCCCCACCTGCAGACCGTCTTCAAGCGGCGCTTCGGCCTGCCGATGGGCCAGTGGCGGCACAAGAGGGCTCACGGCCCAGAGAATTCACCAGCCTGAACGCTCGTTTCAGCAAGGCTCCGGCAGGGCGCATCGGGCTCTTCGGAACGCCGCCCCGCATCAGAAGAACGTCATCTGCCCCGGCATGTCCGAGAGGCGCTTGCGCGGCCTGCGCACGGCCTTCGGCGCGTTCACGTCCAGCTCGTTCGCCTCCAGGTTCTTCAGGATCTCGCCCGCGCGCGCGACGACTTCCGCCGGAAGCCCCGCCATCGCGCCGACGTGGATGCCGAAGCTCTTCTCGGCGACGCCGGGGACGATCCGCCGCAGGAAGACGATGCGCCCGCCCTCCTCCTTCACCTTCACCGTGTAGTTCCTGATGCCGGGGAACGTGTCCGCGAGGTCGGTGAGCTCGTGGTAGTGCGTCGCGAAGAGCGTCTTCGCCTTCGCCTGCGCCTTGCCGTGGAGGTATTCCGCGACCGACCACGCGATCGAGATGCCGTCGAAGGTCGACGTGCCGCGCCCGATCTCGTCGAGGACGATGAGCGACTTCGGCGTCGCGTTGTTGAGGATGTTCGCCGTCTCCTGCATCTCGACGAGGAAGGTCGAGCGGCCGCGCGCGAGGTCGTCGCTCGCGCCGATGCGCGTGAAGACGCGGTCGAGGACGCCGAGTCGCATCTTCGCCGCCGGCACGAACGAGCCCATCTGCGCCATCACGGCGAGCGTCGCGACCTGCCGGATGTACGTCGACTTGCCGGCCATGTTCGGCCCGGTGATGAGCATGATCTGGTCGGTCGTCGTGTTGAGGAACGCGCCGTTCGGCACGAACGGCTCCGCGTCCGGCAGCTGCTCGACGACCGGGTGCCGCCCGTCGACGATCTCCAGCACGTCCGAGGCGTCCACCTCCGGGCGCACGTAGCCCGCCGCGAGCGCGCGGTCGGCGAGCGCAAGCGTCGCGTCCAGCGCGCCGAGCGCGAGGGACGCCTCCTGGATCTCGACCGTCTTCGCCGCGATCGTCGCGAGGATGTCCCTGTAGAGCCGCTGCTCCAGCGCGACGGCCCGGTCGTGCGCGCCCAGCACCTTCTGCTCGTACTCCTTCAGCTCGGGCGTCACGTATCGCTCGCCCGTCGTCAGCGTCTGGCGCCGGACGTAGTCCGCCGGGGCCTGCGCCACGGACGCCTTCGGGATCTCGATCAGGAACCCGAAGGCGGGCACGTGCTTCACCTTCAGTTTCGCGATGCCCGTGCGCTGCTGCTCGCGCGCCTGGAACTCGGCGATCCACTGGCGGCCCTCCGTCGCGGTCTGCCGCAGCTCGTCCAGCTCCGCCGAATGGCCGGACGCGATGAAGCCGCCGTCGGACAGCATGACCGGCGGGTCTTCGGCGATCGCGCGGTCGATGAGCGAGACGACGTCGGGCTGGGGGATGAGGGATGAGGGATGAGAGGTGAGGGATGAGGGATGTGTCCGCGCGTCGCTCGCGCCCCTCGCGTCACCCACGTCATGCAATTTTTCGACAATCTCCGGGATCGGGCGGAGCGACGCGGCGAGGCCCTTCAGGTCGCGCGGGTTCGCGCGGCCGGAATCGACCTTGGCGACGAGCCGTTCCAGGTCCCGGACGCCCGTCAGCAGGCCGCGCAGCTGCGCGAGCGCGGCGCGGTCGTCCACGAACGCCTGCACGGCGTCGAGCCGCGCGTTCACGTCCGCCGCGCGCGCGAGGGGCCGCGCGATCCAGCCGCGCAGCGTCCGCGCGCCCATCGGCGTCTTCGTGACGTCGAGGACGCCGAGCAGCGAGGCGTCCTTCGCGACGTCCCCGCCCGGCAGCAGCTGCAGGTGGCGGAGCGTCCCCGAATCGAGCACGAGCGCGTCGTCGGACTGGCGGATGCGCACCTTGCGGACGTGGCCGAGCGAATGGTGCAGGGTCGTTCCGACGTAGTAGAGCAGCGCGCCGGCGGCGCAGATGAGGTCCGTCCGCCCCGTGAGGCCGAAGCCGTCGAGCGCGAGCACCTTGAAGTGGCGCGTCAGGCAGTCCCATGCCGCGTCGGGCGAGAACGTCCAGCTGTTCGCGTCCGTCGGCTTCAGCAGCTCGGCGGGACTGTCGCGCGCGAGCGCCTCGTCAAGCTTCTCCTGCGACGCGAACGGCTCCACGACGAACTCGCCCGTCGAAAGGTCAAGGAGCGCGAGCCCGAGGCCCGAGACGGCCGCGACGTAGTTGTTCGCCGTCTCGTCGAGCAGCCCGTCCTCCGTGACGGTGCCGGGCGTGACGATGCGCGTCACCTCGCGGCGCACGAGCCCCTTGGCGGTCTTCGGGTCCTCGACCTGGTCGCAGAGGGCGGCCGTCTTCCCGGCGCGGATGAGCTTCGCGAGGTAGGCGTTGAGCGCGTGGTGCGGCACGCCGCACATCGGCTGGCCGTTGCGGTGCGTGAGCGTCGCGCCGAGGATCGGCGAGGCGACGATCGCGTCCTCGCCGAACATCTCGTAGAAGTCGCCGAGCCGGAACATGACGATCGCGCCCGGCGGCACCTCGCGCTTGATCGCGAGGTACTGCCTCATCATCGGCGTCAGCTCGGCGGCGGACATGCGGCGTTCAGGCCTTCACCTTGCCGAAGATGTTGCCGTAGCGGTTGACGTTCAGCGCCTCGACGAACGAGGCGATCTTCGTCACCGTCGAGCACGGGTCGATCGAGGCGTCCATGCAGTCGCCCTCCAGCGTCAGGAGCGGCACGTTGATCGCGTCCAGCGTCTCGCGCAGGTGCTTCGAGAGCGCGCGGTCGGCGAGCGAGCAGCGCCCGAACCCGTGCGTGTAGAGGATGACGCCGTTGAACTGCCCCGCCGGGACGGCGCGCTTGACGTACTCGACGCGCAGCTCCGGGTCGAGGAAGCCCGACTGCAGCAGCTTCTTCGCGAGCGAGCGGTACGGGTCCTTCGGGTCGAGCGGCTCCCAGCCGACGAAGTTCGTCTCCTCGAAGACGATCGGCGCGTTGCAGGTCGTCTCGATGTAGTCGAGGTGCCGCGTGTCGTAGAACGGCGGCAGGTGAAGCCAGAGGAGGCGGTGCGTGTCGCCGATCGCATAGCGCGTCTCGGCCCATTCCTTCTTCATCTGCAGCTCCTCGAGGTAGGCCTTCTGGATGTCGACGAGATCCTGCCGGCCCCAGAGCTGCGAGAAGACGATCGCGTTGTACACGGCCTCGCTGCCGCGCACGAGCGGCGGCGACGTGAAGCGGAGCGCCTGGCACCGCTTCGCGAGCGCGGCGGCCTCGTTCGAGAGGACGCACGCCTCCTCGAGCCGCGCCGGGTCGAGCTTGCGCCCGAACGCCTTCTCCATCTCCGAGACGGCCTCCGCAAGACCGTCCGCCATCATCTCGACCGCGTTGCGCGAATGCGCGTTGATCGGCGTCTGCAGCGAGTAGAGCCGGTCGGAGATCCTGTGCTCGCGCGCGAGGTCGGCGAAGACGCGCTCGGCCTGCTGGCAGGGCTGGACGGTCGAGACGATGAAGTCGGGCCTCTCGAGGTCCATGCCCTCCAGCATGCGGAGGAACGAGCAGGTCTGCCCGTCGAAGCCCTTCTGCGCGGCGCGGCCGAGGGCCTCCTTCACCTTGTCCGCCCGGCGGCCGAAGAGCGCAGCGTACGTCTCCAGCGTCCGCACGCGGCAGTCCATCGCGTTCAGGATCTCCGTCGGGAAAAAGAGGTTGCGCCAGACGAGCGGCTTCGACGCGTCCTTCGAGAAGAAGTCGTGCTTCGTCGACTTGATGCGCAGGAGGACGGACCTGCCGCGCGTCGGCTCGTACTCGACCTTCGCGAGGTCGAGCTTGCCGGCGCCCTTCAGGCCGTCGAGCTGCCGGGCGATGACGGCCGCGCCCAAGGCGCCCATGACCTCGTGGTACTGCGGGATGATGATCTCGCTGCCGGTGAGCTTGCCGAGGAAGTAGGCGACGGCCTTGTTGAACGCGACGCCGCCCTGGAAGAGGATCTTGCGGCCGGGGGCGTTCAGGAGCAGCTGGCCGACGGAGTTCAGGATCGTCCGCGCCTGGGCCTTGCACGCGCCCGCGAGCAGGTCGCCGATCGGCACGCGATTCTTGAACTTGTTGATCGACGTCGCCGAGAGGACGGCGCAGACGGAGCTGAACTCGGTCTTCGAGTCGTAGTTCACGCGGTCGGCGACGTCCTCGATCTTCACGCCGAGCTTCTGGGCGACGGAGTCGAGGAAGCTGCCCGTCCCGGCCGCGCAGACGCCGCTCATCATGCTCGTCCAGAGGTTCATCGGCGGGTTGTAGACCATGCACTTCGAGTCCTGCCCGCCGCAGTCGATGATCGCGTCGACGTCGGGGTGCAGGAACTTCGCGCCGGCGACGTGCGCCGTCACCTCGCTCACCTGGAAGTCGTAGGGGATGAACCGCTTCGTGTCCTCGACGATCTGGCTGCCCGTGACGACGGTCGCGGCGATCTGGTCGAAGCCCGTGCCGGCGACCTTGAGGAACTCCAGCGCGAGGCGCTTCACCGCGCCGCCCGAGCAGCAGCCGCACGCGCTGCAGCGGCCCGTGCAGGCGACCTTGCCGGCCTCGACGGGCTGCGTGCGCTTGTAGACGGACCGCAAGACCTTGCCGTCTTCCGAGAGAAGGACGGCCTTGAAGGTCGTCGAGCCGATGTCGATGCCGAGATACGTTTTCATTTGTGCAGCAGGTTCCTCTGGACGTTCATTTCTAGGCTTCCCTAAAAAAGAGCGCATATTATAGCATAAACTGCCGCCAAGCGGTTTCACGGCAGATTTCCGAACGTTTGCATGCCTTTTCCCCAGAGTTGGCAAAAGGCGACTCACACGGCGCCCCTGCCACTGGTGACCCTTTCTGTTTCTCGGCCACTGGAGGCCATTTCCGTTTCCTGGTCTGACACGTTTCGGGGCCTGACACGTTCGCCTCCCACGGCGGCAGGCGAGCGCCGCCATGGGCGATGAGAAACGCTTCAAGAGGGAGGGTGGGCGATACTGGACTCGGACCAGTGACCCCTACCGTGTGAAGGTAATGCTCTAACCAACTGAGCTAATCGCCCGATATGGGTTGGAAGTATATCAAAATTTCGGGTCGTCTGTCAACTGCGGCCGGAACACCACACGAATTACAAAAGTCCCCGCCTATCTACTGGGTACACATTCTATTTGACAAACTGGGGGCGGGGTGTACCGAAATATTTACGCCGCCTCCAGAAGTAACCGCACGATTCCCATGCGTTTACCATCTGTACAGATTGGATGTCAGAGAGCGGCGACGTTCATCTCCTTCAGCGTCGTGCGACCGTCGTAGAGCGCCTTGCCGACGATGGCCGCGCGCAGGTTCGGGCGCTCCAGCGCCTTCAGGTTCTCGACGTCGAACGGCGACGACACGCCGCCCGAAGCCGTGATCTGGCACGTCGGCGCGGCGTCGCAGATGGACGCCATCTGCGTCAGGTTCGGCCCGCCCAGCATGCCGTCCGTCGCCGTGTCGGTGTAGATGACCGTCTTCACGCCAAGCCGCGCGACCGCCGCCGCGAGATCCGCCGCCTTCACGCGCGTCGTCTCGACCCAGCCCCTCGTCTGCACGAACCCGTCGCGCGCGTCGATGCCGACGGCGATCTTCTCGCCGTAGAGCTCGACGGCCTTCGAGAGGAACTCCGGGTCGTCCAGCGCCGCCGAGCCGATGATCGCGCGCGCCGCGCCCGCCTCGATGACCGCCGCAAGCGCCTCCGGCGTCCGCAGCCCCCCGCCGACCTCGACGGGGCCACCGAACGCCGCGATGATGCGCGCGATCGTCTCCGCGTGCCGGGGCGTGCCCGCAAACGCGCCGTCGAGATCGACGACGTGCAGCTCGCGGCCGCCCTGCTCGGCCCAGTCCTTCGCCTGGGCCGCCGGGTCGTCGCCGTAGACCGTCACGTCGTCCGCACGCCCCTGGCGGAGGCGCACGCACTTCCCGTCCTTGAGGTCGATCGCCGGCAAGATGATCATATCACGCCTTTCGAGCTCGGCACGCCCTTTTCGTTCGGGTCGATCGCCTTCGCCTGGCGCAGCGCGCGCGCGAAGCTCTTGAACAGGCCTTCGCAGACGTGGTGCGCCTCGTCGCCGTAGACCTGCCGCAAGTGGATGTTCGCGCGCGCCTCGACCGAGACGGCGCGGAAGAACTCCTCGACGAGCTTCACCTCGAAGTCCTTCACGAACATGTGCTTCATCGCGCACTGCATCACGAGGAACGGGCGCCCGCCGAGGTCGAGCGACGTCTCGCACAGGGCCTCGTCCATCGGGATCGAGGCGAAGCCGTAGCGCGTCAGCCCCTTGCGGTCGCCGAGCGCGGCGTCCAGCGCCTTGCCGAAGACGAGCCCGACGTCCTCGACCGTGTGGTGGTAGTCGACGTGCAGGTCGCCCGTCGCCTTGACCGCGAGGTCCAAGAGCGCGTGCTTCTTCAGCAGTTCCAGCATGTGGTCGAAGAAGCCGATGCCCGTCTCGATCGCGCCCTCGCCCGACCCGTCGAGGTTGAGCGCGAGCAGGACCTGCGTCTCCTTCGTGTTGCGTTCGATTGTCGCGTTTCGCATAAGTTGAACCGTATTATACCAAATTCCGGGGGTGCCGTACGGCCGTCACCCACGTCGTGCAGCCGAGCGCGCGCAGGCGGGCCGCCATCGACCGGGCGGACGGCTCGTCATCCGCAAAGCCGTAGACGACCGAGCCTGAACCGCTCATCATCACGTCCTGCGCGCCGGCGGCGACAAGCGCCGCGAGGGCGAACGCGATTTCGGGATGAAGCGCACAGGCCGCCGCCTGCAGGTCGTTGACGGGACCGGACGGCGGTGTCGCGCGCGGCGAGCAGCGCGCATAGACCTCGGCCGTCGCGGACGAGACGCCGGGATGGACAAGGACAAGCGGGCGCCGGGCCTCGCACACCGCTGCGGCCACGGACACGCGCTCGCCGCGCCCCTCCATCCACACGGGCTGCCGATAGTGCTGGGCGAGGACGAGCGCCGGCACGTCGCTGCCGACCGCCGCGCCAAGCGCGGCAAGCTCTTCGGGGGACTTTCCAAGGCGCCAGAGCGTGTTCAGCGCGCGCAGCGTCGCCGCCGCGTCGGCGCTGCCGCCGCCAAGTCCGCCGCCGGCCGGGATGCGCTTGACGACACGCACGCGCGCGCCAAGGCCCGGACACGACGGCGCACAGGCCGCGCGAAGCGCCCGCGCGGCCCTGACGATGAGATCCTTCTCGCCGTAGCCCGTGTCGGACGCGATCACGCCGCCTTCGGTCGGAACGACCGTCAGCGTGTCGGCGAGCGCAATCGGCTGGACGAGCGAGCGCAGCTCGTGAAAGCCGTCCGCGCGCAGGCCATAGACTTCCAGCGTGAGGTTGATCTTCGCGTCGGCTTCGACCGTCATTCCCGTTCCCTGCCTGCCAAATCGAGAAGCGTGCCGCCGAAATCGCGCGCGACAGCCCGGCTCGGCTCAGCCAAGGGCGCTCCGAATCGTCGCGGCGTCCGTCACGCCGATGAACTCGGCGACCTTCGCGCCGTCCCGGTAGCAGAAGAGCGCGGGAATGGACATGATGCCGAACTGCGCCGCGAGTTCAGGCGCCTCGTCGACGTTGACCTTCACGACCTTCAGGTCGGGCATCAGCGGCAGAAGCTCGCGCTCGATCTTCTGCCCCATCATCTGGCACGGGCCGCACCACGTCGCCCAGAAGTCGACGAGCACCTTGCCCGCCTTGACCGCCTCGTCCAGCTCCGCTTTCGTCTTGACGTCCATCACGAACCTCCTTAGTGACTATCGTTTGGGTGAAACCGACTGACCTTCTTTCGAGTCCTTGACGAGCCAGCCCGCCGCCGCGATCTCGTCGCGCAGCCGGTCGGACGCGGCCCAGTCCTTCGCCTGGCGCGCCGCCGCCCGTTGATCGAGAAGCGCCTGCACCGCCGCCGGGACTTCGACCGCCGCTTTCCCGTTCTCGAAGAAGATGACGCCCAGCACCTCGTCCATGCGCTTGAAGACGTTGAGAAGGGATGGGGGATGGGGGATGAGGGATGGGGGATGGGGGGTTGCGAGCGCCGCGTTCGTCTCGCGGACAAGCTCGAACAGCGCGGCAAACGCCTTCGGCAGGTTCAGGTCGTCGTTCACCGCCGCCGTGAAATCGTCGAGGCACTTCCGCGCGAAGTCGGGGGCGGAGGCGAGCGCTTGCGCACCCGCCGCGGGACAATCCCCGGTCTCTTCCACCTTTCCACCCTTCCACTTTTCCACCTTCGCCACGCACGCGTCGATGCGCGCGAGCGACTTGCGCGCGTCGTCCAGCGCGGAGAACGCGAAGTTAAGGCCGCTGCGGTAGTGCGCGTTGATGAGCACGTAGCGGATCTCGCGGCCCGTGTAGCCCTTCTCGAGGAGGTCGCGCAGCGTGAAGAAGTTGCCGAGCGACTTGGACATCTTCTCGCCGTTCACGCGCAGGTGCGCGCAGTGCATCCACGTCTTCACGAACGGCTTGCCCGTCGCGGCCTCGGCCTGGGCGATCTCGTTCTCGTGGTGCGGGAAGAGGTTGTCGATGCCGCCGGTGTGCAGGTCGAACGTCGGCCCAAGGTACTTCATCGACATCGCCGAGCACTCGATGTGCCAGCCGGGGCGGCCGCGCCCCCACGGCGAGTCCCAGCCCACGGGGCCGTCGGACGGCTCCCACGCCTTCCAGAGCGCGAAGTCGCCGACGTTCTCCTTGTCGTACTCGTCGGCCGCGCACCGGAGGCCCGTGCGCTGGTTGTCGAAGTCGATGTGCGCGAGCTTGCCGTAGCCGGGGAACTCGCGAACCTTGAAGTAGACGGACTTGTCGTCGCTCTGGTAGGCGACGCCCTTCGCCATCAGCTTCTCGACGAGCGCGATCATCTCCGGGATGTGGTCCGTCGCCGCCGGGTAGACCTCGGCCGGCTGGACGTTGAGCCGCTTCAGGTCGGCGAAGAACGCGTCCTTGTAGGTCTTCGTGTAGTCCGTGAGGGCGACGCCCGCCGCGTTCGCGCCCTTGATCGTCTTGTCGTCGACGTCCGTGAGGTTCATCACCTGCTTCACCTTCATCCCGTTGAACTGGATGACGCGGCGCAGGACGTCCTCGAACGTGTAGGCGCGGAAGTTCCCGATGTGGGCGAAATTGTAGACGGTCGGTCCGCACGTGTAGAGGCGGATCGTGTTGCCCGCAAGCGGCACAAGCGGCTCGACGCGGCGCGTGAGTGAATTGAAGACGTTCATTGCCGCGTATTATACCACAAACTTCAGTCCTCTCGCCATTTGATGTAGCGAACCTTCCCGTCCTTCACGTAGCACTCGCACGTGGCCTCGTGCCTCATGCCCATCGACTCGGCGACGATCTTCATCTTGAAGACCGTGTTCTCGTCCGCCGTGTAGCAGAGGTACTGGTTCGCGTCCGAGCCGATGTCGACGTTCGCGTTGTCCGAGACGCGCTGGCAGAGGTCCTGCCAGTCCTTGTAGGGCCACCAGTCGCGCGTCTCGTCGACGTCGGCGCCGTCCGGCATGACTTTTCGCGTCTCGACGATCGCGCGCGCGATCTCCTCCGACTCCTCGGTGTCGCCGTCGGCCGTCGCGTCCTCGTTGAAGACGCCGGGCACGGTCATGAGCTGGTCGACCGTGCAGTCGTTGACGTTGACCTTCGCGCTCCCCGACGTGCCGAAGACGCTGACGACGCCCTTCAACCTCGGATTGTCCTCCGACTCGTCCGCGTCCGGATGCAGGAGCCCGCCGGTGAGGACGGCCGGGAAGTCGCGGAAGCCGCGCACCGAGGCGAGTTCCCCGATGTCGGGGATCGACCCGTTGCGCGGCCGCCGCCTCTCCTCCTTCGCGGCGTTGCGCGCCGCCTTGCCGCGGGCGGAGCCCTCCGCCCGCTCGTCCGCCTCCGCGTACCAGGCGGCCTCCGCGCCGTCGTCCTCCTCCGGCCGGCAGTCCGCAAGCGGGCCCTTCGACACGGTGTCGTCCTCGTCGCGCCAGTCGTTCCAGCTCGCGATGAGGAGGTTCATGAGGTTGTGACGCTTCGTGCCGCGCCCGTCCGCCTCCGGCACGTCGACCTCCAGCTCCTCGTCGATGCCGGACGCCTTGAGGATCATCTGCCAGCGCAGCGCGTAGTTCTTGTCGCCGCCCGCGTACAGCTCGTTGACGTTGATGCCGTTCTCCTCGCCGGAGTTGGCGAGCTGGATCTCGACCGTGACCGTGCCGGACTCCTCGTCCTCCTCGTCCAGCAGGATCGGCCCGACCGTGCACTTCGACTCGAACTTGAGCGCGCGCTTCTCCAGGTAGAAGCGGTCCTCCTCGTCCAGCTCCTTCGGGTTCTCGTCCTCGCTCCACGCCTTCGCCTCGTTGAAGCCGAGCAGGATCGTCTCGCCGAGGATGCGCCCCGGCTCGACGAGGCGGTTGACGCGGTTGCGCTCGCGCACGTAGACGTTGATGCCCGCCTGCTGGTGGGCCTCGAACGCGAAGGAGAAGACCATGACCGAGAGGACGGCGATGATCCAGAGCGCGACGATGAGGGCGCTGCCGCGTCTCATTTCCCCTTGCCCCCCTTTCCGTCCTTCTCCTCGCTCCCCGGCGGTGTCGCGCCGTCCAGCGACTGCTCGTGGATCGGGATGCGGACGATGCGCACCATCGGCGCGCGGTCTGTCTGCGAGCGGAAGCTCTCGTCCGGCTTCTCGATCTGGAACGTCAACTCGACCTTGTACGGCACGGCGTTCGACTCGGCGAACGTGTCCTCGAAGTTCCGCTTCTCGTTCTCGCCGTCGCCCGCCGTGCCGCTCTTCGTGTCCTCGGCCTTCGCGAGGACGCGGCAGTTGAAGCCCGTCACGCCGTCCGCGACGAGGATCGGCTGGTAGAGGTCGACGTTGCCGAACGAGTAGTCGGTGTCGTCGCCGTCGTCCTTCGGGATGAGCGCGGCGTCGCCGCAGAGACGCGCGTAGAGCCCCGTCTTCTGGATCGGCTCGGCGTAGTCGTCATTCCCCTCCTCCAGCACCATCACCTGCACGCGATGCACCGTGTCGGCAAGCGCGTTCTTCGTGCCGACAATCGCCGGCCCCGTCTTTGACCACGTGATCACGTCCGAGCGGTCCGGGCTCTCGCCCTTGCCGCGATCCTCCAGCACGAAGCCATAGTCGGCGTTCTGCTTGCCGTCGTGCGGATAATGCATCGAGCGCAGCCCCGCGATGACTTGGTTCAACGCATAGTCCGTGCGCTGCATCTTGTCGAGATAGTCGGCGGAGACCTGCCAGCCGCGCGAGACGGATTGGAATGTCATGACGCTCAATGCCGTAAGAACGCCCACCAAGAGCGTCGCCAGCAGCATCTCGACGAGCGTAAAGCCCCAACGGCTCGACTTGATCGACTTATTCCCCATGGGGGATAGTATAGCAAAAAGGCCATTAGCCCATCCAGTCGGCGGAGATGGCCGCGCCGGACTTACCCCACTCGTTAACGGGCCGCACGACAAAGTGGACTTCACCGCAGTCGGGAACAGCCTCGGCCGCAAGCCGCACGGGGCCGTAAAGGCCGGCGGGCTTCAGCGGGGCGTCCGCCTTCGGACCGTAGAGCGTCCATGTCGTCCGCGCCACCTCCGGCAACGCCGCCTCGCGCACGAGGCGGTTGTGCCATGTCGCCGTGACGACGACCTCCAGCCGGTTCGTGCCGTCCGCGACGCGATCCGTCAGATCAAGGCGGTATGGCGCACACCAAAGCCGCCCGACCGACGCGCCGTTGAGGAAGACCTCGGCGCACTGCTCGACCTTGCCCAAGTCGATGACCGTTCGCGCACCGCGCCGGGCCGCGAAGGCGAACGCTGCGCACATCGCGCCAGGCGCAAATCCGTCCAGCTCGACCGTTCCCCCGACGGGGCCCTCCACGGGCGGGCGCCCCGTCACCGGGTCGATCACGGACACGGCGCCCGCCGCCGCGAAGCGGACGAACCGCGACTCGCCCGCCGCAAGCGCCAGCGTGACGGGACGCCCGCGAAAGCGCACCGTCCCGACAACCGGCGCGTCCGGTGCCGCGACGAAGTACAGGTCTTCCGCATCCGTCCGGCGATGATACCACGCGAGCGCGTCGCCAGGGGACTCGACGTCGGGGATAAGCCCTACCGTCGGGTCGCCGCCCTCGACGACGCGCGCACCCGCCCGCGCCAACTCGGCGACCTTCGCCCGGCTCGTCGCGTCCAGATACGTCCCTTCGGGAATCCACAGCACCGAATAGAACATTCCGTCCGGCAGGACGAGGCGACCGCCCTTCGCAGAGAGACGGTTCAGGAGGGCGTCGCGGTTGACGTAGTCTTCCTTGAAGCGGTTGCCGAAATGCGGTGCCTTCTCGCTTGGCTTGTGACCAAGGCCGTCGCCAAGGACGCGCAGGACGTCCACAACCGGCTTCCCAGACTCGAGGAACTTCGTGCAGCGCGCACAGTAGTCAGTGAAGAGCGGCATGAAGTCCCACCATGTCTGCCCGCGCAGGAACGGCGTGCCGATGAAGTAGCCGAAGCTCGTGCCGGGCTTCCTGAAACCGACTTGCGGATTGTGCGTGTAGGTGTGGAAGACGGGGAACGTCACGCCCTTCGCGAAATGGCGGTCGAGGACTGGCTTGAAGTCGCGCAGGGCCTCGTTCCAGTCAAGTGCGCAATTCGTGAGGGCCTCGGCTGCGACGCGACGCTTGCCGTAGATGTGCGCAGCGGAGACGCATGGCAGAACGGGCTTGAAGTCGGCGCTGCCGACGCCCGTCGGCGTGGTCGGACGCCAAAACTCGCACATCGGGACGTCCGAGTGCTTCCAGTAGGCGAGCAGGTCTCCCGCAAGCGCGTCGCCGAACGCCGTCTCGTATTGCACCGAAAGGCCGTCCGCGTGCGCCAATTCCGCGAGGCGGCCGTAGTAGTTTTCCTCGACCAGCTCGCCGAGCAGACCGCGCCAGTCGCGCAGAAAGCGTTCCGTTTCGGACGGCGAACCGATAACCCAGCCGAAGACGGACGGCAGATGGCGCACGGGGGAATAGCCGCGCCGTGCAGCAAAGGCCGCGTCCAGCCCGTCCGCCCAATTGTCGCGGTAGCATTCCCAGCTGTCCACGACCACGCCGTCGAGCAACCCCTTCAGCGGCCCTTTCGCGAGCCGTCCGACATACGCGGCGTAGTTCGCCTCGATTCCGCGCGGCGAAAGCTTCGCGCATTCCCAGCCCGTCGCCTCTTCGGGCGCGGGGCCGTTTCTGTAAAGCCCATTGACGTGTCCGAGACGCAGGACGGTCCACGTCTCCTCGTCGGGCGGCATCCAGTCCAGCGAGCCGTCCGGACGCATCCGCCCGGTCAAGTCGACGATCGCCTCCGGGGCTATCCAGCATTTCGGATCCTGCTTCGGCGCGGCGCGGTCAACGAGTCCGCGAACCGTCCAGCCCGCAAGCCCCTCCCAGTGTTCCATCCGCGCGGCAGAGGAAAGGCGCACGTCTCCGAGGCGGACGGGATCTTTCGACCGGAGCGTCAGCCGCCAGCGGCGCGCCGTCGCCTCGTCGCACGCGAGCGTCTGGCGCATGCCGCCCGTTCGGTTGTCCTGCCAGTTTCCGGGCGGCAGGGCTTCGCACACGACTGTCCGCCAGACGCCCGGCGCCGTCTCGGCCTCGAAGACAACCGTCGTCTCGGGGTCGTAGGTGCGGTCGTGGTTCAGCTCGGACGTCGAGGGGATCTCCAGCGTCCGCACTGTCACGGGTTCGTCAAAGGCGAAGAGGCGCACCTGCTGAGACGGCGCGAAGACGTCAGCCGGCGTCAGCCAGCCGGCCGCGTCGCCCTTCGGCGTCGGGAACGCCAGCACGAAGAGGTCGCGGTAGTCGCGCGCCGGATGATCCGACGCCTCCGCCGGCGGCGGCAGTCGCACGGGCGAGCCGCGCCGCATGTCCGTCCGTGAGAGGCACAAGTTCCGCATGGCGTTCTCAGGACGAATCCACGGCCCGCCGCTCATCGACCAGCCGGGGCAGTTCTGCATCTTGAACGAAAGGCTCAGCCGACGGCATTCCGCCGCCGCGTGGGCGACCATCGCGTCCCAGTCCACGCTCAGGCAGGGAATCGGGTTCGTCACCCCCGGCCACGTCCGGCTCTCGCCCATCTGCCCGTGGAACAGGTGAACGCCGCCGATTCCGGCCGACTTGATCGCCTCCAGGTCGGCTGTCAGCCCCTCCATTGAGACGTTTCCGCCAATCAGGTGAAACCACGTCTCCGGGCGACAGTCGCGCGGCGGCTCGACCGCCGAAACCGAAACGAACCCAATTGCCGCCACAGCCCCTGCCAGCAGAAGCCGCGTCACAGCGCGTTCCCCCGAAAGAAGAACTTCGGACGCGGCAGACCCTCCCGGCGCGGGTGCGCGTCGAAGCGCGCCACCTTTCCGTCCTTGACCTGCATCTCGACCGTCCAGCCACTGGGTGCCGGCAAGCGGAAGGAATAGTCGCGCCAGTCGTCTGGCACGCCCGCCGCGAGATGGACGCCGCCTTCCATGTCCGCCACGAGCATCTGGCAGATCGCATAGAGCACGTTGCCGGCCGCCGTCATGAACCACGGGCGGTACTGCGCCGCGCCCGGTTCGTTGATCTCCCAGTATTCGCCCCAGACGCCGCCGCTGCGCGCCGCCTCCTGCAGCCAGCGGACCGCCGGAAACTCGACGTTGCCCGCGCGCAGCGACGCCATCGCCATCGTCGCCGCGTACCACGGGCAGATGCGCTTGCCCGTCTCGTACATGTTGCCGAAGGCCTGCCCGTTCTTCAGGAAGTGTTCCACCGCCGCGACCTGCTTCCCGTTCGTACGGTCGAACGCGTGAAAGGGATAGAAGCCCGCAAGCGTCCCCATCGACTCCTCCGTGCAGCCCGGATAGGCGATGTAGCGTCCGTCGTGCTCGGGCAGACTGGACACCAGCCGATCCGCGCACGCGCGGAAGTCCGCCGCAAGCTCGACGTCTCGGCCCAAGACGTCCGCCGCGTCCGCCGCCGCGCGCAAGGTCGTGATCGCGCCGCAGGTCGTCATGAACGCACGCTCGTGCCCCGGCCCCATCCGTTCGAGATCCGTGCACTTCGTCACGAAAGACGTTCCGTCCGGCAGGTCGATGACTTGCAGCCGCCGGAAGAAGAGCGCACATTCGCGGATGACGTCATATCCCTTCTGCGCGAGGTAGTCACGGTCACCCGTGTAGCGGAAGTATGTCCACATCGTCTGCGCCACGGCCGCCTGCTGAAAGACGTGATCCATCCAGAACCCCAGCGGCGAGCATTCGATGTCGTTGCCTTCCGCCGCCTCCCACACCCAGCGCGCGCCGCTCTTGCCGAACGGCCGGCCCTGATCCAGATTGCAGCGAATCGCCGCGTTCGTCAGCGTCGCCGCCCGGAAGTCGGCCGCGACGCGCGCCGTCGAGAGGTGCCCGGCGGCCGCCAGTCCCTGCGCGGCATACATCTCGTCGAACGCGAAAATGCGTCCCGCCCAATGGCTCTGGATGACGCCGACGGGAATCGACCATTCGGTCGCCACGCAACGCAGGTGATAGCGCGCCATCGCGAAGAGGGACTGGATGCGCGCGTCCGGCACGCGAACCTCGCTCTCCGCCGCAAACGCCGCCCAGTCCGCCACGTGCTCGTCGCGCAGCGCGGCGTAGGTCGTCAGCGGCGCGACCGGCTTCGGCGCGGACGTGATGGCGGGCAGGTGGTCTTCGAGGTCGTCGTCGTATGCCACGAACCACGCGACCGTGCGCCGTTCGCCGGGGCGCAGCGCGAACGTGCGGCGCACCGAACCGTCGAACCCGTCCGCCCCAATCTCTGGCGTGCCGCCCGCATCCGCCGCGCGCAACGCAATCGTCTCGCGCGTGACGAAACGCCCGTAGCACGTCGCAGCCCACGTCGCGCCGTCCGCGTCAGCGCGCCAGCTTCCGCAGATGCGCGGATGGTCGGGCGTCGTGTAGACGAGTCCGAGCGCGACCGTGCGCACGGCGTCCGAACCGTTCGTCACGGTCTGCCGCACGGCGATGACGTTGCGCGTCTTCGCCACGAACGCCTCGCCCAGCAACGTCACGCCGTGGGCGAAAACCCCTTCGGTCGTCATCAGCGCACGATGCAGGTCAAGCGTCTGCGTCCAGCGCACGGGCTCCGACAGCACCACACCGTCCACGGCGAGGACAGTGCGGAACGAGCCCTGCGGCAGGAGTTCCCATCCGAAACGCGTAGCCTTTCCCGCGTTGTCCCCCAAGCGCCGCCCTTCCCAGTAGATGCCGGGCTGGAAATGCTTCCGGCGCGTCTCCTTCGTCGTCGATGCGACGGAAAGACCGTAGTCCAGAAACGCGTTGAGCCGCCCGTTCGAGAGCATCGCGGGCACATAGTCAGCCGGCTCGCGCCCATCGGGTGACGTCACCGTACGCACCGTCCCCTCCGCTCGCGCAGACACCGCCGCAAGTGCGCACACGAGAACCAAAATCAGCACTTTCATCGTCTGTTCCCCTCTGGAGAAGTCACTTGTCCTGCAACGCGCCGCCCGTGAAATAGACCGGCGAATCGGTCACCGGCACAAGATACCGAGTCCCGTCACGCTTCGGAAAGAGCCGCAGACCCGTCACGTCATGGAACGACACGTGATCCGTCGTGAACGCAAGCCACCGCTCGCCCGTCGGGCCAATCGTCCAGATCATCCCCGCGTCTTTCCCGTCCGGACGCCGCCACTGCGGGAAGTAGGCGCGTCCGCCCGCGCTCTTCCAGCGATCGGACCTCTGCACCGAGCCGACGGGCCGGCGGTCGATAAAGGTCTTGTACGCGCCATAGGCCGGCTTGGGCGCAAAGCTGTCGTGGACAATGCCGTAGTGGGAATGCACGCCGTGCGCATCCTCTTCCTTCGACGTGAACTCGTACCAGAAGACCTTCTCGACGCCCTCCGCGAAGAAGAGGCCCAGCGAACGCGCCAGCATGCGCGCCTGACGCGCTTCGTCCGAGGCGCCCGAAGCCCACTCCACGCGCGCATTGACGACGACGGCGCCCCTGTAGTCGCTGTTGAACTTGTAGACGGCGGCCGCCACGAGGTCAACGCCGTTTGTCTGCGCGGCGAGCAGCGGAATGAACGCATCGCCCGGCCGCAGACGCGCCGGCGTCAGGAAGCGCGACGCCGCGTACGTCTGGCCGGTCGGACAGAACCCGTCCATCGCGTCCGTCGGACGCACCGTCGCGCCCGCCGGATACCGCGCGTCCATCCACCACGCCACCTCCTGAATGCGCAGACGCGCCCGGTCGCGCGCGCTGTCGGCCTTCGGATCGGGACAGGCCCGGCCGTTTGCGTCTGTCCGATAGGCGTTGAACATCGGCATGCCGCCGAAGTCCACGAACACGCCGCCCGTCTTGACGAACGCCTCCACCGCATCAAGGCTGTCGGAGGGATAGTCTTCGGTGAACGGATGGATGACCGCGTCCACATCGCCGTGCGCAAGGCGTTCGGCCAGTTTCGGCGCACGGCACGCCTCTACCATCGAACCCGCCGGCAGGGCTTCGCGCACAGCCCTGACGGCACCGTCCAGCCCATCTGGCTCAGCCGGCACATAGACCGCGCGCCACGCCGTCTTGGACGGATCGGCTACGCGCAGTCCGGCTCTGAGGATTTCCGCGTCATTGACATGAATCCGGTGCGTCGGCCACCCCATTTCCGTAATCCAAAGGGGCTTGTCGGCGTCACCGTATTTCGCCATCAGCGCGTGCAGCTGTTCCAGCCAGGCGTCCGCGCGGCTTTCGGGCTCGCGCAGGTTCGTGTAGGGATGCACGTTCATGATGTCGAAATGCCGTGCGCCGCCCAAGCGGTAAATCTCCTCGATGAAGTCGAGTGGCACGCCCGCCATGCCGCCGAGCGCGACGCGCAACGACGGGTCGTGCGCCTTGACGACCTCATAGGCGCGGCGCAAGACGGCGAGGTAGTTCGTCGGGTTCGGATCCTTCCAGAACGGATTGATGTTCGGCTCGTTCCAGATTTCCAAGACCGGCAGACGCTGTCCGTACTGCGCGACCACGCGCTGCACGTAATCGCCCCAAGCGTCCAGGTGCTCGTAGGCGGGATACGACCATTTCGGCGGCTCGTAGAGGATCGGCAGCAGCTGCAGACCCGCCGCCTCGCAGGCGGCCACGATCGCGTCGTAGCGGGCGAAGTCCCAGACGCCCGGCTGCCGCTCGACCACGCGCCCGTCGAAGTCGCAGCGCACCCAACCCGCGCCCATCTGGCGAATCAGGTCGCAGGTGGGTGTCGTCGGCTCACCGCGCGTCAGGTGCGCACACGCGCCGTAGGAGTTCTCCGCCGGCATGTCCGCGCCTGCGGCCGAAGCCGCGAGCGCGAGAGAGAAGACCGAGGTCGCAAATCGCATCACGTTACAAGTCCCTTTCTGTTGGGGCGTCCATTATAGCCTATTCCGCCGCAATCGGCAACGCCAGACGGAAGCCACCGTCAGCGCTGTCCTTCGATGGATCCCTGGAGCCGCGATAGGCCGCACGGCAAGGCCCGGCTTTGGAGTTGAAGCTACCGCCCCGACGAACGCGCAGCGTCCCCGCGTCCTCGTTCACGGCGCCGTTGAGCGACGTGATGTCGGTCTTGTACCTGTCACGGCACCACTCCCACACGTTGCCGTGCATGTCATAAAGGCCCCAAGCGTTCGGCGCATACGAGCCCACGATGGACGGCCCGTTCTCCGGCCCGACCGTGGAAGGTGGGTAGTCGTACCCGCTTCCGTCAGCCTTCTTCACCTGTCCTCCGTTGTAGATGGTCCGGCCCAGCCGCGCCAAGTTGGCGTCTTCGCCGTCCGTCAAGATTGGCGATCCGTCGCCCCAGTATCCCGAACCGTTCCCCGCACGGCAGGCGAACTCCCACTGCGCCTCCGACGGCAGGGCGAACGAAAGCCCCGTCTTCGTGTTGAGCAGGTTCAGGAACGTGTCCGTGATTTCGGTGTAGTTGACGTTGCCCGCCGGACGCATCGTTCCTTCGACCGCGAAGTCAAACTTCTTCGTCATGAACCGCAGGCACTGCGCTTGCGTGACGGGGAAGACGCCGATGTAGTAGTTCGCGTCCAGCGTGACGTCATGCGGGGCTTCGCTTCCGCTGCCGTCACGTCCTAGTTCGCTTTCCGCGCTGCCCATTGTCCAGGTCACGCCCTTGGCGGGGATCTTGCGCATGACGAGTTTCGTCGTACGGTAGTCGGGATTGTCCAGAAGCCCGCCGGGCAGGTACCCTTCCGCCGGATAGTACGTCTCGGAGTTCGCCAACGCCGAATCCGACAGATTGACAACCATGTAGTCCGGCGGATTGTCGAGCGACCACGCCGTCACGACCGCTCGCGCGGCATCGACCTTGTGTCCGCGCCACGACTGGTCGGCGCGCCATGTGATCGTGCGGGTTCCCGCCTCGACCTTCTTCCAGACGTCGCCCGTCGCGAAGCGGATGTTCTCGCCGCCGATCGAGACCCAGTCCGCCTCGTCCGCCGTTGCCGCGCCGGTCCTGTTCGTCTGGACGTCGAGCGTCACGACCGCCGAGGCGTTCGCGAGCGTGTAGCCGATCGTCACCCGCCGGCTATGCGTCGGCTGCTCCATCGTCACGCCCGAGATCTCGGGCACCTGATCCGCCGTCACGGCGGAAACGGCCGCGACCGCGGCCAACATCGTCATCAGTCTCTTCATGGTTTTTCTCCTGTGTTCTTGTCGGTGTTTGTTTCTGTGCATGCTTCAGACAAAGTCCGAACCATCCTATCGTATGATCAGGGCGCAGCCGCCCGGCGTAAAGTCGAAGGGCTTCGCCTCCGACACGTTCGACGTCCGGTCGCGCGCCTCCAGCGGCGCGGCGGCGGCCGCCGCCGCCAAGGTGCCGGCGTTCAAGGCAACGGCGCCAGACGCCGCAGACGTCGAGCCGGCCTTCGCGACTTGCGCCACGTCACCCGACGTGATGCAAGTCGCGGCGCACACGGCCTGTGCGGACAAAGCCGCGCCGAGTGCAATGATGCGTGTCTTTTCGTTCATTTTTCGTTTCCTCCTTGTGTGGGATTGTTCCGTCAAAGGCAAATCGGAAAACGCGACCGTCGCGAGGCGGCCTCGCATCGCGCAGACGGCCTCAGAAAGACCCTTTGAGACGCCTTCTGCCGCGTCTGCGGCGGAAGGCTCCAAGCGGGTCTCTTCTCATCTTGCGCCATCGTCAGGATTCCTCTTTTCCGATGGTGAGTAGTATAGCAAATCTCCGCGCAGCTAGTCGCTCGTTTGCGCAAAAAATTTTCAGTCAATTTGCACAACGCGACAGGCTCATCTGCGCATCCGCCGACAATTCAACGCGCCGGCTTGCGCCAGAGCGTGACATAGCTCTCCTGCTCCTTCTTGCCGCGTCCCTGCCCGCGCGGGCCCCACGTGACGGTGATGCGCACGCGATGGAGGTTGTTCATGCGCTTCGCGTCGTCGTCCGACGGGTTTTTGTCGAGGTTCTCGCGCGCCCACGTGAAGCCGCGGAATTTCTCCTGCTGTTCACGCGTCAGGCGCTCGTCCGAGACGAGATCCTCCTTGATCGGCGCGAAGAGGACGTCCTCGACGAGCGAGCCGCCCGTGTCCTCCTCCGGCTTCGCGCCAAGCCGCCGCCGGCCATCGCGCAGATGATCGCGACGATCACCAGCATCTCGACGAGCGTGAAGCCCCGACGATCCGCCCGCGCCCACGTCGGCGCGCGCCTCTCCTTTCGGTCTGCGGCAGTCCTTTTCATGCGGCGCACCGTGCAACGGAAATCAGGCCGTCAAGCAGCTACGGATTTCAGCGACGCAGCGCGCGACGACGCCGCGCCGCCGTTCGACCGCCGCCTGCGCCCGCGCACCCAACTCCTTGAAAAAGGAACCATCCTCACTTCTTCCTTCTTCCCTCTTCCCTTTTCCTCGGCCTTCTCCTCCTTCCCCAAAGATCTCGCCCAGTTCCGTTTCCAGTTCCGCCGCGTCCCTGACCTGACGGATCGCGTCCGCCGCGAGGAGGTCGCTCATCACGGGACGGAAGTTCTCGGTATAGGGGCCGACGAACGTGGGCTTGCCGCAGAGACACGGCTCGATCATGTTCTGCGACCCGTGCGCGCAGAGCGACTTGCCGACGAACACGACGTCCGCAAGGCCGTACAGGCCCATCAGCTCGCCCGTCGTGTCCGCGAGGAAGACGGGGGGCTCACGGGAAGGAAGAGGGAAAAAGGAAGAAGGAAGAGGTGTCGAGCCTTTCTTTTCCCCTCCTTCCGCAACCTTGCCTCTCGACCTTCTCTTGCACGCGAAGCCGGCCTTGCGGATGTTCGCCTCGACCGCGTCGGCCTTCTCGAAGTGGCGCGGCGCCAAGACGAGGACCAGCGGCCGCCGTGCCGGGAGTCCCGCTTCGAGCCCCTCCCGTCCCTCTCGGCCCTCAAGTCCCGGATCCCGCCTCGTCAGCTTCCCGTAAATCGCCAGCAGGACCTCGTCCTCGCCCGGCCACGTGCTGCCGCCGAGCAGGATGCGCGCGTTCGCCGGCGCGCCGTTGGCCGCGAGCCACGCGCGCAGTTCAGCCTCCTTCGCCGGATTGCGGTGCGCGACGTCGAACTTGAACGAGCCCGTCACCTCGACCGTCCGCTCCGGCGCGCCCGCCGCGACGAGCCGCGCCTTGTCGAGGTCGCTTTGCGCGAAGATCCGCGTGAAGCAGCGGAAGACGTCGCCGAAGAAGCACTTCGCAAGCCGGTAGCGCGGCGCGCTGCGATCCGACACGCGCGCGTTGACGAGGAAGAGCGGAATGCCGTACGACCTCGCCTGGCGGATGAAGTTCGGCCAGATCTCGCTTTCCGTCAGGACGACGGCGCGCGGACGCACCGTCTTCAGCGCGCTCTTGACGAAGTTCGGGAAGTCGAGCGGATTGTAGATGAGCGTGTCGTTCGGGCCGACTTCCTTCTCCGCCATCTTCCAGCCGGTCGAGCTCGTCGTCGAGAAGCAGAAGCGGACGGACGGCTCGACCGCGCGCCACTCGCGCATGAGCTGCCCCGCAACCTGCACCTCGCCGACGGACACGGCATGGATCCAGACGGGCGCATCCGCCGACGGCCGCACGTCGAACGGGTCATGCCCGAACGGCACGGCCGACGGGAACAGCCCCGCCGGATAGAGCGCAAAGCGGTCGCCGAACCGCGCCGCATAGCCGCCGCGTCGCAGCATCCGCAGGAGGAAGCCCGGCAGAAGGAAAGGATAGACCAAGGCGAAAAGAATGTTGTAAACCGTCCACTTCATTCCAAGGCTTTCCTTCGGCTAGATTCTAAACCACGGATTTCACGGATCGCCACGGACTTGCGGGGGACAGGGCCATCCGCGCCCATCCGCCTCCATCCGCAGTCCGAAACTGTCAGGCCTTCAGCAAGCCGAACGGGCTCAGCGTCGTGCCGGCGGGCACGTTCGCCAGGACGGGCGTGCCGCAGGCGACCTTCGCGCCGTCGCCGACTTTCATGCCGGGCGCCGTGCAGCTGTTCGTGCCCATGAAGACGTCCGCGCCGATCGTCGTGTGGCCGGAGAGCGAGACGCCGGGCGCGATGTTCGCGAAGTCGCCGACGACCGAGTCGTGCCCGACGCCCGCGCGCGCGTTGATGACGACGAACTTGCCGATCTCCGTGCCGACGGAGACGACCGCCTCGACGGCGATGAACGTGCCGTGCTTGAACTCCGTCGTCGGCGAGACCTGCGCCGAGGGGTCGATGAGCGCCGGGAAGTCGAACCCGCGCAGCTGCGCGTAGATGCGGCGGCGAATCGCGTTGTCGCCGATGGCGATGAAGACGGACGCGCCGGGATTGTCCTTCGCGGCCTTCTCGATCGAGCCCAGCAGCGGATAGCCCTCGAAATTGCCGCTGGCCTTCGCCGGGTCGTCGTCCGCAAAGCCGACGACGCGCCACAGCGGCTCGCCCGCCGCCGCGTTGATGCGCTCAACCGTCCACACCGCCTCGCGGCCGAAGCCGCCGGCGCCCACGATGAAAAGCTCTCTCATGTCTCAATCTCCTTTCGCTTGACGGGACATTATAGCAAATTTACCACACTGCGCGGCAGTAGATGCCGCTCGGGCACGACAGGGACGCGCCTTCGAGCAGCATTTCGCCCGCCTCCAGCTTCGCGGACGGGAACAGCTGCCCCAGGACGTTCTGCGCGACGACCTCGGAAAGCCCCGGCGTGTGGGACGAGAACAGGACGAACGCCGGGCGGTCGGAGAGAAGCTCCTTCACCAGCCCCAGCGTCTCCTGAAGGTCGCGCTCGATCTTGTACATCTCGCCGCCCGCGCCGCGCCCGAACGTCGGCGGGTCGAGAATGACCGCCTCGTACTTCCGCCCGCGCCGGATCTCGCGCCGCATGAACTTGTGCGCGTCATCGACGATCCATCGGATCGGGTGGTCGGCGAGGCCGTTCAGCCGCGCGTTCTCGCGCGCCCACTCGACCATGCCCTTCGAGGCGTCGAGGTGGCAGACCTCCGCCCCGCCGAGCGCCGCCGCCAACGTGCTGCCGCCGGAATAGGCGAAAAGGTTGAGCGCACGCACGTCTCTTCCTTCGCCCTTCGCACGTCTTGCTTTCTCGCGTATCCACTTCCACTGCGCGCGCTGCTCCGGGAAGATGCCGAGGTGTCCGAAGTCCGTGCCGCCGAGCCTGAAGCGGATCCCGGCCGTCTCGATCGGCCAGTCCTTCGGCAGGTTCGAGCGGCCGTGCCAGCGGTTGCCGTCCTCGCGGTCAAAGGCGGCGTCGGCGCGCGACCAGTCCGCCGGGCTCTTCGCCGGACGCCAGAGAGCCTGGGAGCACGGACGCGCCAGAACGTATTTTCCGAAGCGCTCCAGCTTGCGTCCGTCACCCGAATCGAGAAGTTCGTAATCGTCCATGATTTGGAAGGATTATGCCAAAAAGTTTCGGTCGCCGTTCGTGCAGCGACCGAAACCTTCATTCAGCTTTGCCAAGCCTGAAAGACTTAGGCGTTCTTCGCGATCTCGACAATCGCCTTGAAGCCCGCCGGATCCTGAATCGCGATCTCGGAGAGCATCTTGCGGTTCAGCGTCACGCCGGCCTTGATGAGGCCCGCCATGAGCTTCGAGTAGCTGATTCCCTCCTGGCGCGCCGCCGCGTTGACGCGACCGATCCAGAGCTGGCGGAAATCGCGCTTCTTGAGCTTGCGGTGCTCGGTCGAGAGGCGCATCGCGCGATCGACCGCCTCGGTCGCCGTGCGGAAGAGTTTGGAGCGGGCGCCATAGAAGCCCTTCGCCAGTTCAAGGCGGCGGCGGCGGCGTTCGCGGGAAGCGGGAGCATTCGTAACACGCATGGTAGTTTACTCCTTAAACATTAGCGACCCTGCAGCGCGCGCGCGTAGGTCTTGGTGACTTTGAGGGACTCAATGGCGGTGCGACCGCAGAGGTTGTTCTTGCGGTTGCGCTTCTTACCGTTGTTGAGGTGGGCGTGACCGCCCTGCGAACGAAGGACCTTACCGGTCTTCGAGAGCTTCATGCGCTTGACGGCGCACTTCTTCGTCTTCATCTTCGGCATTTTCTTTTTCCTTTCTTTCCTGACCGTTCGGGCAGCTGAAGAGAGCCCGATCCAGATGGAATTGGCGCGTATGATACCAAAACAGGGGCCATCCCGTCAAGGGCGCTTGAAAATCCCACCCTTATCCCGGTTTTTTCGGGACAGCTTATCCCGATTTCTCGCCGAACCCCAGCAAAGGCGTCACCCGTGCCCGACCTCCACGGCCAACCACGACAACTCGACCCTTCTGCAACTCGACACGGCCAAAGATGCGTCTGCGCCCCCACATTTCGCCCCATCTCCTGCCCCACATGAGAAGGCCATGCGAAGGCTTGAAATTTTTTTTCAGTACCCCCCTTGCGCGGCTGAGCGAAAAAGAGTATACTACGCACTGTTTTCGATTTTGGGGCTGTAGCTCAACTGGATAGAGCATCAGACTACGAATCTGAGGGTTGTGGGTTCGACTCCCGCCAGCCCCGCCATTTCGAAAGCAACCAGATTGCGGGGTGGAGCAGCCTGGTAGCTCGTCAGGCTCATAACCTGAAGGTCGTTGGTTCAAATCCAGCCCCCGCTACCAATTCAGTTCTGGTTTTTGGCTTCAAGCCCTTGTCGGACCGTAGCGCAGCCTGGTAGCGCGTTTGCTTGGGGTGCAAAAGGTCACGAGTTCAAATCTCGTCGGTCCGACCAGCATAACCGCAAGAAAAGCGGGGAAAACGAAAGCATTGCCGCGCTTTCCCAGTACAACCGCCTTGACGGCCTCTCCGGCCATTAGGGCACATTAGGGCACTATGCCATCATTTGTGATCTGCGGGAACACGCACATATTCGGCCGACCTGAAACGACTGGCGCGCCCCGTCTGGGCTACAGCGTCACGCCGTCCTTGAAGATCGCGATGCCCTGCGCGCCGTTCAGCTCGTTCTTCGCCTTCTCGCCGCCCGCGACCGCCAGCACCTTCCGCGCGAACGCCTCGACGTCGGGATTCGACATCGCGTTCCAGTCGATCCAGTTCGGCTTGTTCGCCGCAAGCGCGTCGTTCGTCGCGACCTTGAGCGTCGGGATGACGCAGCCGAACGGCGTGCCGCGCCCCGTCGTGAAGAGGATGAGGTGGCAGCCCGCCGCCGCAAGCACCGTCGAGGCCACGAGGTCGTTGCCGGGCCCCGTCAGGAGCGAGAGCCCGTGCCTCTTCACGCTTTCGCCGTAGCCGAGCACGTCCTCGACCGGCGCCGAGCCGCCCTTCTGCACGCAGCCGAGCGACTTGTCCTCCAGCGTCGTGATGCCGCCCGCCTTGTTGCCGGGCGAGGGGTTCTCGTAGCAGACCTGGTGGTGCGCGGCGTAGTAGCCCTTGAAGTCGTTGATCATCTTCACGCACTTGTCGAAGACGCCGCGCGTGCGGCACCGCTTCATGAGCAGCGTCTCCGCGCCGAACATCTCCGGCACCTCGGTGAGGACCGTCGAGCCGCCGCGCGCCGCGAGCCAGTCGGAGAAGCGGCCGACGAGCGGATTCGCCGTGAGGCCCGAAAAGCCGTCCGACCCGCCGCACTTGAGCCCCACGACGAGCTCGGACGCCGGGACCTCGACGCGGTCCTTCGGGCGCGCCGCCTCAAGCTCCTTCAGGAGCGCAAGCCCCCTCTCGTACTCGTCGCCCGGATCCTGCGCGCGCAGGAAGCGGATGTTGAGATTCGAGTAGTCGCCCAGGCGCACCTTGAAGCTCTCCAGCGTGTTGTTCTCGCAGCCGAGCGCGACGACGAGGACGCCGCCCGCGTTCGGGTGGCGGCAGAACTGCGCAAGCATGTTCGCCGTCCGCTCATGGTCCTCCCCCATCTGAGAGCAGCCGTAGGGATGCGTCAGCGCGAGGCCGCCGCAGCTCGCGGCGAGGCGTTCGGCCAGGCGGTTCACGCACCCGACGAGCGGAACGACCCAGAGGTCGTTGCGGATGCCGATGCGCCCGTCGGGATGGCGGTACGCGCGGATCGTCGGCGCGGGCATGCGCGCAACGTCCGTGAACGACGGCTCGTAGCGGTACGCCAGCGCCTCGCCGAGGTTCGTCTTCACGTTGTCGACGTGGACGTGCTCGCCCTTCGCGATCGCGCGCGTCGCGTGCCCGATGGGCATGCCGTACTTGATGATGTTTTCGCCGGCGGCGATGTCGCGCCGCGCGTACTTGTGCCCGTCCTCGCGGACCTCGACGTTGTCTGACGGATGGATGACCATGGGAAAGCGCCTCGTCTCCTGCTTCCTGACTGACGTTTTGACGGCGTGCGCGATCACAGCTTCTTCAGGACGGCACGGATCGAGCGCTCGCGCGCCTCGACCGACTCGCAGAGGCGGAACTGGACGCGCGCGCGGTTCAGGTTCTGCTCCGGCGTCTTCGTCTTGAAGTAGACGTTCCCGTTCAGGTAGTCCTGGAAGAACCTCAGCCCCAACTCGAACGGCAGCAGCCGGATCGAGTCGTAGAGGTAGGCTCGGTCGGCGTCCGTCAGGAACGCGCCCGCCTCGCGCATGTAGCCCTTGCAGAACGCCGTGCAGAGGTCCTCGTCGAAGACGACCTTCGCGAGATTCGTCTCCTCCTCGCCCGCCGGGTTGCAGATCGAGCGCAGCGCGTCGCCGAAGTCCATGTGGATGAGGCCGGGGCTCACCGTGTCGAGGTCGATCATCGCCGTGCCCTTGCCGGTCACGTCGTCGATCATGATGTTGTTGACCTTCGGGTCGCCGTGGAACATGCGCTTCCTGAGCTCGCCCTTCTTCTGCGCCTTCTCCAGGCAGAGCGCGAGGTCGCGGCGATCCTCGACGAACTTCGCGAGGCGCTTCGCCTCCATCGAGCTCTTCAGGAGCCCCCTCGCGTTCGCGGTCTTCAGCGTCCTGTCATACGCCTTCAGGTAGCCCGACGTGATGTGGAAGCCGGGCAGCGGGTCGGCGATGTCCTTCGGGTTCATGTCGGAAATGAGGTAGTGGAAGTGGCCGAGCGCCGCGCCGCACTCCATCGCGTGCTCGGGGCCCTGCGCGACGTCGAAGGCGTGGGCGGACATGATGCGCGTGATGACGCGCCAGACCTCGCCCTGCTCGTCGGTCACGTAGTCCTTCGCGTCCTTCGCCTTGATGATGCGCGGCATCTGCCAGACGCGGTCGTCGATCCCCTTCGCCGCATCGTCCTCCAGCTTTTCGTGGCAGTGCTTGGTGACCGTGTGCATGTTCGACATGATCACTTCCGGCTTGGGGAAGACGTTGCGGTTGACGCGCTGCAGGATGACCTGCGTCTCGGTGAAGGTGTTGCGGTAGATCGCGAGGAACGTGTCGTTGATGTTGCCGTTCCCGAACGGCTGCAGCGCGACGAGCCGCCCCTTGATGTTGAACTTGTTGATGAGGATCGAGAGTTCCATTCTGCACCTTTCCTTTCGTTTTCGCCACATTATACCAAAACCGACGTCGGCTGACGCGACAGCTTCAGCCAGACGCGCAGGAGCTCCGAATCGCTCCAGGCCTGCGCCGTGCAGCCCTTCTGCGCGTGCGGCGCGTCGCCGTCCGCATTCTCGCTCAGGTGGCCGAGGCAGCCCGCGTTGAGGTTCTCGACCGCGCCCGCCAGCAGCGACCGCGCGACGTCGCGCGAGCAGGCGCCCGTCGCGACGAGCGCCTCGGCGTAAAGCGGGAACGGCCACGCCCAGACCGTGCCGTTGTGGTAGGCGGGCTTGCGCGCCGTGTCCTCGTCGCCCGCGTAGACGCCGCGATAGAGGGGGTTCTCCGCATTGAGCGAGCGGATGCCGCCCGGCACGAGCAGTTCCTCCGTCGCCGCGAGAATCGACTTGTCGTCCAGGACGCCCAGCGTGATCAGGAACAGCTGGTTCGGGCGAACCGTGTCCTCCGGCACCGCCGCACACGCCGGCTCGCCGTGCGGCGCCGCGAGGCAGTCGTAGTAGCCGAGAGATGGGGGATGAGAAGTGAGAGGTGAGGGGTGTTGCGTGGTGAGATGGGCTGGGTGGGGTGCGGCGGGGCGCTTGAAAAGGCGCTTCACCGAGGCGAGGGCCTGGTCGGCGAGCGTGTCGCGGCCGAGGTAGCGCAGCGCCGAGATCCAGAGCGCCTGGATCTCGACGGGATAGCCGACGCGCGGCGTGCAGGCCGGATAGTTCGTGTCCATCCACGTGAAGTGCGACGGCGACCAGACGAGCCCCGAGTCGGGATCGACGCGAATGCCGTTCGGCGTCCCCTTCAGGTAGTTGTCGACAATCGAATCGCACGTCTTCTTCAACACCGCCAACGTTTCACCGCAGGCCTCCACCTTTCCACTCTTCCACCTTTCCACCTCCTCCACACAGCGGATGAACCAGAGCGGCGCGTCCGTCGTGTCGCGATTGCCGGCCGTCTTGCCGTAGATGATGTTCGGCAGCGTCCCGTTCTCCTCGAAGGCCGCGAACGCCGCGAGGATCTTGAGGGCGATGTCCGTCTCGCCGGCGGCGATCAGGCTGCGCAGGAAGATGAAGGTGTCGCGTCCCCAGTCGAGGAACCACGGATAGCCCGCGATGACGGTCTTCAGGTCGTCGCGCTTGACGATGTAGAGGTCAAGGGCGGCGCGAAGGGCTTCGGCGAGCGGCGCGAGAGATTGAGAGGGCTGACTGGAGGGACCAGGGAGACGCGAGAGACTTGAGGCCTCAGGTCTCTCTTGCCCTTCAGGCCCCTCTTGCCGCGTCGCCGCAGTTCGCCTCAAACGCCCGTCAATCGTGACCGTCTCGCCGACCTTGAGGTCGGCCGAGATCCAGCCGGGCGAGAAGAGGTCGCCGCAGCCGTCCTGTCCGCGCGCGGCCTCTTCGGGGTGCCCGACGCAGTAGGTCCACTGCGGCTCGTGGTGGTAGGCGCCGCCCGTCACGCGCAGCGCGAAGGTCTGCCCGTAGGGGCTGAAGTCAAAGCCCTCCTCGCCGTCCGCCGCCGCGCGCGCCGACGCCGGGAACAGCTGCTCCGGCCCCGTGAAGGCCTTGGTCGTCGCGTGGAAGCTGCGCCATTCGACGTCGGGGCGGAAGACGAGCCGCACCTGGTCGCCCACGTCTCGCGCGCCGGACATGACGCGCGTGACCGCGAGCGTCGCCGCGTTCACGCCGGGCGCGAGCGCGAGCGTAAAGACGAACGCGGCCTCCTTGCCCATGCCACAGGGCGCGGTAAAGTCCCAGCGCGCGAAGCGCCCCGCCGGATCGGCCGTCACGCGCGTCACGCACTTGCGGTCGAGTTCGCGGGTGTAGCCCTCGCGCTGCAGCCAGCACCGCGTGCGCGTCCAGAGGACGAGCCGGTCGGACGGCACGTCCGGATTCGGGTTCGCCGCCAGCAGCGCATCGTACTGCGAGCGGATCTCGCCCCAGCCGAGCCGCACCTGCGCCGCCGCGCCCGCGCCGTTCGAGAGCACCGTGCGGAACTCGGGATGCCCCCGCACCTCCTCGCCGGCGAGCGAGAGCTTCACGCGCGCCCGGTCCGCCGGCGGCGGCACGAGGAACGCGGCGCGCGTACGCACGGCGCGCCCATCGATGTAGCGCGACACGTCCAGCCGCAGCCGCCGGCAGCGCGTGCCGTCCCCCGCGTAGGCAGGCGCGTCGAAGACGACGCGGCCGGCGACCGCGCGCGCGACGCGCAGCGTCTTGCCGCTCGCCGGGTCGACGAGCCGCGCCCGGAACGGCGCATCGGCCGTGATCTCGGCCTTCTGCCCCTCCGGCACGACGGTCTCGCGGCACACGTCACGCGGAATGACGACGTGAAAGAGCGCGCCCGCCGCCGCGCAGGGCCCGCCGGCCGCCGCGCAGGGCCTGTCCTGTTCCGCCGACGCGCAGGGCCCGCCGGCCGCCGCGCAGAGCCTGTCCCGTTCCGCCGACGCGCAGGGCCCGCCGGCCGCCGCGCAGGGCCTGTCCTGTTCCGCCGACGCGACGTCGGCGGCCGACCCGAAGCACCGAACCTCGCCGGGCGCGAGGCGAAGGGTCGCGCCGAGCGTCCGCCGCCCGCCGTCCAGGAGGTCGTCGGCTTCGCCCGCCGGGAACGCCGACGCGTCCCACGCGATCTCGGCCGGCGCGTCGCAGTCGAGGTTCGCCAGCACCAGGACCGGCGCGCACCCCGGCCGCGTGCGCACGACGGCGAGCGTGTTGCCGCCGCCGCGCGTGACGACCTTCAGGTGGCTCGCGCCCGCGAAGCCCGGATGCGACCGCAGGATCCCGTTCAGCCGCGCGATGAGCGCGACCATGTTCGCCGTCGCGCCCCAGTTGAGGTCGTTCTTGCCGTGCACGTCGATCTTCTCGGTCGCGTACCACTCGGCGCCGTTGGCGATGCCCCACGCGCCCTGCCACGACAGGAGCGCCGCAAGCTGCACCCGCAGCCGCGCGTAGGTCGCGCCGCGCTTCGCGAGCCGGTCGTTGTCGTGCGTCTCGGCGAAGTGGACGAGCGTCCCGTACCGCTCGGCGCGCTCGATCGCCGCCGGCAGGTAGCCCTCGAACTGGCTGCGGTCGTAGGTCTGGAAGATCTCCGAATACGCCCAGTCGAGGTTCGACTCGGCCAGCAGCCGGTTCGTGACCGCGATCGCGCCGCCGAGCCCCTCCAGCAGGAAGACCGTGTCGGGATACTCCTCGCGCACCTTCGCGACGATGTACTCCCACGTCTCGGCGGGAATCATGTACCCCGCGTCGCAGCGGAAGCCGTCCACGCCCTCGCGGCACCAGAAGAGGAAGACGTCCGCCATGTACGCGCGCAGCTCCGCGTTCGCGTAGTCGAGCTCGACGAGGTCGGCCCACTTCACGCCCCACGCGCCCGGCGAGTGGAAGCGGCCGTCCGGCTCGTGGCGGAACCAGTCCGGATGGTGCGTCTGCAGGGTCGACGCCCAGCCCGTGTGGTTCGCGGGCAGGTCGACGAAGAAGAGCCCGCCCTTCGCGTGGACGGCGCCGATCAGCTCCTCGAACTGCCCCAGGGGCGTGACGGCCTCGTCGAACTCGGCCATCGCCGGATCGACCGAGAGGAAGTCCGTCGCGGCGAACGGGCAGCCGTACTCGCCCATGACGGCGTAGGTCGTCGGCACGGGGAACGGCGGCAGGGTCTGGACGATGCGGAAGCCCATCGTGTCCATGATGAGCGGCAGGCGGCGCACGACCTCGCGGAAGCTGCCGAACTGCCGCGGGAAGACGCAGTAGATCGAGTTGCACGCGCGCGTCTCGGCGCTCTCGACCTTGACGTGCAGGTTGCGGCCCTCCGGCCACTCCGGCACGTGCGAGCCCTCGGGGAAGAAGCAGGCCTTGCCGGAGAAGACGCCGACCTCGTCGAGCGGGATCTCGCCCGCGAACACGCCGGGCGCGGTCTCGGCGAGCGGGATGTCCGTCCACGCCTTCGCGAGCGGGGTGAGGCCCTTCTCCGTCTCGTCGACGATCTCGCGGCGGCGCACGTCGCCGTGGCCGAGGTTCGTGCGGAACGCGGCGCGCCCCTTGCGCGGCGGATCGACGGCGAGCGTGACGGCGAGCGTGTCGCCGCGCCACTTGAGCAGGAAGGATTCGGGTGCCGGTGTCTGGGTCATAGGCCTGTGCAAGCTGCGTTTCTCTTCGCCCAGATCGCCTGGCGGGCGACGCCGAGCAGCAGGGCCGCGTCGTCCTTCGTGAAGACGCCGCGCGAGAAGACACGGTGAAAGCCCTGCATGAAGTGGTCGGACTGCTCCGGCTTCATGAAGCCGATCTCCTCCAGCATCGCCGCCCAGTTCTTCATGAGCTGCATCTTCTGGGCCTGCGGCGCGGGCGGGGCCTTCTCGTGCGGCGGCTGGTAGCGTCCCGACGCCGTGAAGAACTCGTAGCAGGTGATGAGGACGGCCTGCGAGAGGTTGATCGAGGTGTAGCCCGCATCGACGGGGATGCGGATCAAATGCGTGCACTGGGCGACCTCCTCGTTGAGGAGCCCCTTGTCCTCGCGCCCGAAGACGAGCGCGACCGGCCCCGTCGCGGCGAGCGAGAGGATGTCGGCGGCGCAGTCGCGCGGCGCCTTCACGTGCTGGCGGTAGAGCCCTTCGCGCGCCGTCGTGCCGACGACCGCCACGCAGTCGGCCACGGCCGCCTCGAACGTCGCGAACTCCTCGCGCGCGTCGAGGATGTCCGTCGCGTGCACGGCGAGGCGCCGCCCCTCCTCCCAGTCGTTCTGCAGGTTCGGGGCCGCGAGGCGCAGGTGGCGGATGCCCATGTTCGCCATCGCGCGGCAGCTGGAGCCGACGTTGCCCGTGTACAGCGTCCCGACAAGGACGACGCGAATGTTCTCAAGCGGATTCATCAATAGGCTCCCCCCTGACGCTTCGGCCGGTACGGGACGGCTTTCCAGCGGTCGTCCCTCTTGACGTCCATCGCCGGCGTGTCGCAGAGGACGCCCCGGTAGACAGGCCGGTAGGCGGCCGCGCCATCTTCCGTCTGCCGATAGACAATGCACGTGAAGCCGTTGACGAGGATCTGCCACCGGCCGCTGTCCGTCTTGTACATCGTCCCGCGCGACTGGAAGTTCATGCACTGCCAGGCCTTGAAGGAATCGCCGTCCGGCAGCGCAACTTCGACCACGAGCTTGGACTTGAACGGCATCTCCTGACCCGTCATCGGCGAGACGAAGGTGTTGACATGGTCACGCTCGGCGACACCGTACTCGACCGTCACGAGCGCCCCGTCCTCGTCCGAGAAGACGCTCTTCTGGACGATCTTGTAGCTTTGGCAGCCCAAGAAAGCCAGCAACCCGAGTGCGGGGAGGAAGCTCAGCCTTTTCTTCATCATCATTTTCGCTGAATCTCTCTGACAGCCGCCCCTACCGCGAACGGGCGAAATAGGCCGTGACGTCGGCGACGATGCGGTCGGTGAGCGCGCCGAGGCACCAGCTCTGCATGTACGACAGCGAGGTTTCCGACGCGGAGGAGATCGAGAAGAGCGGAATCAGCCCGAAGACGTTCGTCTCGTAGCGCTGGACGTAGTCGTTGTGGAAGACGAGCTTGCCCGTGCGGTTGTCGCGCACGCGCAGCTGCGCCGTCCAGCTCGCGGCGGCGTAGTCGAAGAGGAAGAGCGTGCCGATCTCCCAGGCAAGCTGCTTGATCGTGTCCCCGTCCGAGACGATCGGCCCCGTGAACGCGACGTCGACCGTCCAGTCCGGCGTCGCCGCGCCGACGGCGAAGCCCGCCCGCTCGAATGCGTCCTTCGCGCGGCGGAGATAGGCGTCCGTCTGCCTCGTCTGCGGCACGTAGGCGACCGCCGGGACCGTCTCGACGTAGCCCGGATGGTAGTGCCGCCGGCCATAGTACCCTGGCACGTAGACCGTGCGGAACTCGTGGTACGCCGCATACTCGGTCAGCGACGCCGCAAAGCCGTTGACGCCCAGCGCAACCGTGTTCGTCCCCGCCGGCGCGGCGGCGATCTCGACCTGCGGATACTCGGTCGCGTTGAAAGACCAGCAGCCGGCGGAAAGGAAAAGGAAAAAGGAAGAAGGAAGAAGGAAGAGGTGCGGAATGGAAAGGTGCAGGCGTTTCATTTTTCAGGTCTCCAGCTGATAGTAGAGCTTCTGGATCGTGAGCGGGAAGAGGTTCGGCACCTGCGCGGCGAGCGCGTCTTTCAGGTCGGCGCGGCAGCAGGTGAAGCGGACGGGCACGCCCATCGCGCGCGCGACGGCCGCCGCATACGGCAGCGAGCCGAGCACTGTCTGCGCCGTCGTCGCGGGGCCGAGGTTCGTGTTGTTGACGACGCCCGTGAACGGCAGGCGGCAGGCGGCCTCGATCTCGCGCAGCACCTCGACCGCGTCTTCCGGCGTCTCGGTGAGGGGACGCGACGCATTGACGACGGCCAGCATGTCGTAGTCGCCCTCGGCCCGGATGTCGTCCACGTACCGGCCGAGCGCGAGCGCGCCACGGTCGTCGCCGCCGACGTCGACGACGACGCGCGTCGTGCGGTCGGCGACGAGGCCGTACGTCTCCTTCGGCATGGCCGGGAAGTCGACGTTCGAGTTCGCGTATTCGGAGACGACGAGCCCAATGCCCTCCGCCGCAAGCGCCGCCGCCGAGTCCTTCGTGCGGAAGTAGGGGTTGACGATGTCCAGGTCGGCGACGACGCAGGGCTTCACCGCCCGCGCGTAGTTGAGCGCGATGTTGGTCTTGCCGCTGCCGTAGTGGCCGGCGAACAGGGTGATGCGCCGGCCGTTCACTTCGACGCGACGCCCATCTTGTAGCCGTTGAAGCGGTGCGTGTTGTAGAGCGCCTGCTTCGGGTCGACCGGCAGCCCCATCGCCTGGCGGATCGCGAGGAAGTCCTTCACGGACTTGGGCCCGACCTGCTGGAGCTTCGCGCCATGCCCCGCCGCCAAGAGCAGCACCTGGCAGTAGGCGTCGGCGTTCTCGGCGAACCACTCGGCCTCCTCGATGTCGCGCGCACCGCAGACGATGCCGTGGTTCTCCATGAAGACGACGTTCGACTTCTGCGACATCTTCGCGACGTTCGCCGCGACCTCGTCCGTCCCCGGCGTGCCGTACGGCGCGAGCGGGATCTGGTTGAAGAAGATGTCCGCTTCGGGGTTGATGCCGTTCGGCGGCACCTGCCCCGCGAAGAGGAAGGCGTTGCAGTGCGGCGGGTGGCAGTGGACGCAGGCGTTCCAGCCGGCCGTTTTCATCATCGCGATGTGCACCTTCACCTCCGACGTGCGCGGACGGTAGCCGCAGAGCTGGCCGGCGCTCATGTCGACGAGGCAGATGTCCTCGCGCGTCATGAAGCCCTTGCAGCAGAGGGTCGGCGAGCAGAGCACGAGGTCTTCGCCGACGCGCACGGAGAGGTTGCCGCCGTTGCCGTCGGTGTAGCCGCGCGCGTAGATGCGGCGGCCCATCTCGCAGATCTGGTCCTTCACCCGGTTGATCGCCGGCGAGTTGAAGAACTTGTCGAGGGCCGCGCGCGTCTTGGGCTGCGGGCCCTTCTTCCAGTCGTACGCCCGGTTCACGAGCGGCGGGTTGATGTAGAGCTTCTTGTCCATGTCAGAATGTCCTTGAGCGCGAATTATACCACAATTCATCCGCCGCCGCTCTGAGACCCCTCACGAATGCCGTACGGCCGCTGTCGACGGTGTCACGGGCATTCGACAAGGGACAGCCGGCAGTCGCGCGGCAGGTCGATGAGGCCGGCGGAGATCGCAAGCCCCCCGCCGAAGCCGGCGACCAGGACGCGCAGCGGCCCGGACGCCGCCTTCAGCGTCTCCGCGTGTGCGGCAAGCGTCGTTGGCACGGACGCGCTCGACAGGTTGCCGAAGAGATCCGCCGAAATCAGCACGCGATCCGCCAGCCCCACCGCCTTCGCAAGCTGCCGCACGAGGTAGACGTTCGGCTGGTGGGGCACGAAGAAGAAGGAAGAAGGAAGAGGGAAGAGGGAAGAGGGAAGAGGGAAGAGGGAAGAAGGAAGAGGGGTGGAGGGACGGGACGGGGGAAGGGATGACAGAAAGTCCTTGAGGAACGCCACGACGTCCGTCGCGACGAAGCGGAAGACGCCGAAGCCGTCCATCTCGATCGTGCCGTCCTTCTCCAGCTTCAGCGCGCCTCCTTTCGCGCCGTCCGTCAGGAACGCGAACCGCCATTCCAATCCATCCTCTTCCCCACTTCCCTCCTCCTTCTTCCTTCTTCCTTCTTCCTTTTTCCTTCCCCCTCCAACCACCGTCGCCGTGCCGCCGTCGGAGAGGAGCGGCGCCGTCGCGGGGTCGGTCGCGTCCAAGAACGCGCTTTGCTTGTCACCGGCCAGCAGAAGAACCTTCTTGCCCGTCTCGCGCACGAGCAGCGCGGCGAGGTAGAGCCCATAGCCCCAGCCTGCGCACGCCTGCAGGACATCGAAGGCGAGAATGTCCTTCGGGAAGCCGAGCCGCGCCTGCGCCTGTGCGGCGAGGCAGGGCATCCGCTGAAGCTGGGTGAAGGACACGGCGAGAATCGCGCCGAATTCTTCGGGACGCGCCCCCGTGTCCGCCAAGACGCGCCGCGCCGCCGCGAGGCAGAGGTCAAGCCCCGACACGTCGTCCGCCGCGACGCAGCGCGCAGGAATCCCCGTCGCCGCCGCGACCTTCGGGTCGTTCGGGACGCGCCCCGACGGCACGCACGCGGCGATGCCGGCAAGGCGCACGCCGCCTACTGAACGGATTTCCACAGGTCGTCCACCGTGTGGCAGGTGAGGAACTCGTCCACCGGCATCCGCCGGCCGAAGTCGTTCTCCAGCGTGACGAGGATGCCGAAGCCCATGAGCGACGACCAGTTCGCGACCTCGCGGAAGCGCGTCTCGCGCGTCACGGGCGTCTCCAGGACGTCCGAAAGGCGATCCAGGAACTCGGCCTCGGTCGCCATCAGAGGACTTCGCAGTGCGGCAGGTCGCCGACGAGGGGCTTCGCGTACGCGAGGAACGCGGGCGTCACGTCAGGCCCGTTCTTCGCGATGAACGCCGCCGGCACCGACCGCGTGTACTTCGCGGCGGCCGCCGCCGGCAACACCTCGTAATAGGCCGTGTACTTCTTCTCCTTGCCGCGCACGAGGCCGATCGTGCCCTTGTTCGGGTAGCCGTCCTCGCCGTCCGCCGCGCGCAGGGCCGCGATGACCGCCGCCGCGCCCGCGCGCATCGCCTCGTCGAGGTCGGTCTTGCTCTGCACGCCGGGGAACGAGCGCTGCAGGTAGCCGAACGTGTCGGCGCGGACGCGCTTCACGCCCGCGCGCGCCTTGAGCTCGCGCGCCAGGTAGTCGCCGAGCGCGCCCGTGCCGGACATCTGGACGTTGCCGTGCGAGTCCTTCTCGCCCGAGCCGAGCGTCGCGCCGATCGGCACGCCGTCCTTGCCGCGAATGCCCTCCGAGACGGCGACGACGCAGCGGCCGAGCCTTTTCAGGACGGCCTGGACGTCCTTCGCGAACTTCTCCAGCGTGAACGGGACCTCCGGCAGGTAGATGAGGTGCGGGCCGTCGTCCGGACGCTCGCGCGCAAGGGCCGACGCCGCCGTGAGGAAGCCCGCGTCGCGCCCCATGATGACGTCGATCTTGACGCCGCCGAGCGCGCGGTTGTCGAGGTCGTCGCCTCGGACGGCCGTCGCGACGAAGCGCGCGGCGGAGCCGAAGCCGGGCGTGTGGTCGCAGCTGCGCAGATCGTTGTCGATCGTCTTCGGGATGTGGTAGACGACGAGCGGATAGCCCTCCTTCTCGGCCTCCTCGCCGACGATGCGCGCGGCGTCCGCCGAGTCATTACCGCCGATGTAGAAGAAGTAGCCGACGTTGAGCCGCTTGAACTCCTCGAAGATCTTGCGGCAGTCGTCCGCCGTCGGCTTCAGGCGACAGCTGCCGAGCGCCGAGGACGGCGTCGCAAGGAGGCCGCGCAGCTTCGGGAACGGCACCTTGCGGAGGTCGAGGTAGTCGCGCGACAGGATGCCCAGGATGCCGTGGCGCGCGCCGTAGATCTTGCCGATCTTGTCCTTGCCGTCCGCCTTCGCGAACACGAGCGCGCCGACGAGCGAGCCGTTGATCACCATCGAGGGCCCGCCCGACTGGGCAATGACCATGTTCATCTTCTTCATCTGCTTTCTCCCGTTTTCCCTGATTTCGACGCGCCCGCCCGCGCAAGATCAGCGGCGCGGGCCGACGGTTTGGGTAATTATACCAAATTTCGTCCACATGGGGCATGCGCCTACCAGCGGTAGGTGACGGCGCAGTAGCCCGTGAAGCCGAGGGCGCGCTGTCCGGGATAGACCTCGAACGCCTGGTCGAAGAGGTCGGAGAGCCCCAGCGAGATCTCCAGGTCGCGGCAGAACGGCAGCGCAAACGTCGTCTCGGCGCGCGAGACGTTGCGGACGCGCGAGCCGCGCCGCACGGGATTCGACTTCCACACCTCGACGCCCTGCCGATACGCGACGCGCCAGTTGTCGAGAATCCGGTACGACGCCTCCAGCGAAAACGACGCGATCGGAAAGTCCATCGCATAGCGCGAGGCCCAGTAGTCGGTCGCCGTGTCCTTCAGGACGAGCGCGCCGCGCGGGATGAACGTCAGCGCCTGCGTCGCCCGCCATTCGGCGTCGCCGGAGAGGCCGAACGCCGTCACCGGCTCCAGGGCCGTCGCCTTCCACTGCGGTGAAGACGGACTCGCCTTCAGCCAGTCGACGAGGTCTTCGCTGCGCATGAAGAACGCCCCGACCCGGCCGACCTCGTCCCACGTCCAGTCGAGGTTCACCGAGCGCGTCCGCTGGAGCGGCAGGTCGATCGTGCCCTTGCTGTCCGGGCTGTCGTACGTGAGTTCCGTGAAGCTCGGCATCCGGCAGCCCTCGCGGTAGCTGAGGGCGACCGTCGACGATTCGCTCGCCGCGTATGAGATGCCGCCCGCCGGCGCGCACGTCGCGTCGTAGTCGCTGAAGAACTCGCCCGCCGCGCCGACCGCAATCTCCCAGTCGCCGAAGCGCACGCCGGGGAGCGCGGCGAGGGAGCCGTGGAAACGGCGAAAACTCTCCGTCTTCGTCTTCGGGTTCGTCCTGTGGTGCGTCGTCGAATAGACCTCGGCGTCCGCGTCGCCGCGCAGGTCGATGAACGCCCATTCCGCGAAATGCCGCCGCGTCGTGCCGTGCAGCGTCACGGAATCGGCGAGGTGCGTGTTCTCGTAGAAGTCGGGGTTGTCGCGGTAGAGCCAGTAGGCGTCGCGTCCGCGCGTCCAGAGCACCGAGACCTCGCTCGCCTGGTCGTCGCCCGCGTCGTAGCGCCAGTCGGCGGAGACGAGGCCCGTCTGGTCTTCCTCCCATGCCGGGTACTTCTCGTTCGCGCCATACGCGCCCGTGCAGCCGAAGTCGCGCCACGCCCACGAGACGAGCGCGTCGAACGACCAGTCCGCCGTCCCGAACCCGAAGCGCCCGCCCGCCGCCGCGCGATCCATCGGATTCGACACGTAGCCGTCCGTCCTGTCCGCATGCGCCGCCTCGGCGAACGCGCCGACCCAGGCGCGGCCCGCGTCGCCGAGCCCGAACGTCTCCAGGTCGTTGACGCGCCCGAAGACGAGGCCGTCCAGCCCGACGCCGAGCGTCGCCCGCCCGCCGCGTTCGGCCGGCGCGTCGAGCGCGACGGCGAGCGAGCCCGCCGGATGCCCCGCGCCCGTGCGGAAGAGGCCGAGCCCCGTCAGCGCCTGCGGACGCCCCAGCCAGTCGCCCGGCGCCGGCAGGTCGGCGTTGAAGTGTTCCGTCTGCGCGTTGCGCACCGTCGCGCCGTTGAAGACGAGCCCTGCCTCGGAGAACGCGGAGCCGTTGACGCTCAGGTCCGTGAGCGTCCCGGCCTCGCCCTGCCCGCGCACGGCGAGCGCGGACGACGCCGTGCGCCACGGCGCGTCCTGCACGGCCGCCGCGCGTTCGCGTTCGCCCCAGACGACGACCGGCGCCAGCGCCGCGACGTCGTTCGTCTTGGCTCCGGCAACAGGGATCAAGAGAATCGCCAACAAGCATCCATCCATTTTCATGGGCGCGAATTATACCAAAAATCGGACGGCCCGCTCACGCTCACACGACGCCTGTCGATTTGGCGTCTGGCGGTCCTGGCGGGACTCGAACCCACTACCCGCTGCTTAGAAGGCAGCTGCTCTGTCCAGATGAGCTACAGGACCTGTTAATTCGTCATCGAAGTATATCATGTTGACATGCGCAAAGTCAAGGCGCAGAGGCAAACAAAAGCCCCTCAGCCATGACGGCCGCGGGGCTTCTGGATTGTCTGGAAAAGCGGAATCTTTCGGATTTACCAGGCGTAATGCGCGAACGCCTTGTTGGCGGCGGCCATCTTGTGGACGTCGTCGCGCTTCTTGATGACGTTGCCCTGACCGGCGAACGCATCGAGGATCTCGGCGGCGACGGCGGCCGGCATGCCCATGCCGTGGCGGGCCGACGCATACTGCGTCGTCCAGCGCAGGGCGAGCGAGAGCTGGCGATTCTCCTTGATTGGGGTCGGAACCGGGTAGGTCGTGCCGCCGACGCGGCGGGTCTTGACCTCGACCTGCGGCTTCATGTTGTCGATCGCAATCTGGACGACCTCGAGCGGGGACTCGACCGGCTTCTCGTCCTTCACGAACTTGGCCGGCTCTTCCTTCATCTTCTCGGCGATCTTGTCGATCGCGCCGTAGACGATCTTCTCGGCGACGGTCTTCTTGCCGTCCTTCATGATGACGCGAATCATGTGCGCGACGAGATCCGAATTGTACTTCGGGTCGAGAACGACGCGCTTGACGATGACTTTACCTCTGCGGCTCATGGCTTACTTCCCCTCTTCCTTCTTCTGACGCTTCATGCCGTACTTCGAGCGGCTGCGGTTGCGGCCCGCGACGCCGAGGGAGTCAAGCTTGCCGCGCACGATGTGGTAACGGACGCCCGGAAGGTCCTTCACACGGCCGCCGCGCACGAGCACGACGCTGTGCTCCTGGAGATTGTGGCCTTCGCCCGGGATGTAGGCCGTCACCTCGTAGCCCGACGTCAGGCGCACACGGGCGACCTTGCGGAGAGCCGAGTTCGGCTTCTTGGGGGTCATCGTCTTGACGACGAGGCACACGCCGCGGCGCTGGGGGCAGCTCTTCAGCGCGGGCGACTTCGAATGCTTGGCGAGGGGGCTGCGCCCCTTGCGGATCAGCTGATTGATGGTCGGCATTTAGTTGTTTTCCTTACTTTTCCAAACAAGTTCGCATAGTATACCATTATTCGTTCCCCCTTGGCAAGGGGGTATTTTCCGAACGCGCGAGGGCGCCGCCGTGCCGCAGGGCGGACGAATTGTGGTATAATATCCGCCTCATGATGAAAACAGTCTATTTCGACAACAACGCCACGACGCGGGTCGCGCCCGAGGTGCGCGACGTCATGCTGCCCTTCTTCTGCGAGCTCTACGGCAACCCGAGCTCGATGCACGCCTTCGGCGGGCAGGTCGCGAAATACGTCGATCGCGCACGCGAGGAGGTCGCGCGGTTCATCAACGCCGAGCCGGACGAGATCGTCTTCACCTCCTGCGCGACGGAGTCCGACAACACGGCGATCCGCGGCACGGCCGAATACTTCGGCACGGGCCTGAAGGTCATCACGACCGCCGTCGAGCATCCCGCCGTCCTCCAGCCCTGCCGCCGCCTGAAGGCCCTCGGCCACGAGGTCGTCGCGCTCGGCGTCGATTCCCTCGGCAACCTCGACCTGGACCAGCTCCGCCGCGAGCTCGCGTCCGCGAAGGGCAAGGCCCTCGTCTCGGTCATGTACGCGAACAACGAGACGGGCGTCGTCTTCCCGATGGACGAGATCGCCGCGATCTGCAGGGAGCACGGCGCGATCCTGCACACCGACGCCGTGCAGGTCGCCGGCAAGATCCCCGTCGACGTGAAGCGGACGCCCATCGACATGCTCTCGATGAGCGGGCACAAGTTCCACGCGCCGAAGGGCGTCGGGATCTTCTACGTCCGGCGCGGCACGAAGGTGAAGCCCTTCATGCTCGGAGGCCACCAGGAGCGCGCGCGCCGCGCGGGCACCGAGAACGTGCCCTACATCATCGGCCTCGCGAAGGCCTGCGAACTCGCGCGCCTCGGCATGGCGAAAGAGGCGGTCGCCGTCGCGGCGATGCGCGACCGGCTGGAGGCCGGGCTGCTCGCGGCGTGCCCGAACGTGCGCGTGAACGGCGACCCGTCGCGGCGCCTGCCGAACACGCTCAACGTCAGCTTCGAGTACATCGAGGGCGAGGCGATCGCCTACCGACTCTCCGACCTCGGCATCTGCATCTCGACGGGCTCCGCGTGCGCGTCCGGCTCGCTCGACCCCAGCCACGTCATCCGCGCGATGGGCGTGCCCTTCACGGCCATCCACGGCTCCGTGCGGTTCTCGCTCTCGCGCTACAACACGATGGACGAGGTCGACTACGTGCTCGACAAGCTGCCGCCCGTCATCGCCAACCTGCGCGCCCTCTCGCCCTTCGGGCCGGACACGAAGGTGACGACGTTCGCGTGATCGGGAAGTGAGACGTGAGAGATGAAATCTGAAATTTGAAATTTGAAGTATGCGATCTGAAGTATGCGATTTGAAGTATGCGATTTGAAGTATGAGATCTGAAGTATGAGATCTGAAGTATGAGATCTGAAATGAAATATGAGATCTGAAATATGAGATCTGACATTTAAAATATGCAATTCGAGATTTGAGACATAGAACATGAGACCCGAAACGCAAGGCATGACAACCGACAAAAGACAGAGGACAGCGAATATGCGGCACGGCCTTCCCTCTTCCTTCCTCCTTCCCCCTTCCTTCCTCCTTCTTGCTTTTTCGTTCCTATTCCTCCTCCCCGGCTGCCGCCGGACGGACGTCCGGGAGATGACGGTCTCGCTGCCGGCCCTTCAGGAGGCCGACAAGGCGAAGGTCGTCGAGGCCCTCGCCCGCTACAGCGGCGTCGAGAAGGACTCGTACCGCTGGGACACGGCGGCGAAGACGCTGACCCTGCGCTACGACTCGATGCAGGTCGCGCAGGCGAACATCCGCTACGCGATCGACGCGAAGGGCGTCAAGGTCGCCTTCCCCGAAAAGACAGACGACCGCGCCGGCCACTGACGAACGGAGCCCTCTTCCGCCGTCCGGCCGACGCGGCGCGCCGCCACGCCTACAGCAGGTTGCGCTGGATCTTGCCCGAGACGGTCTTCGGAAGCTCGTCCTTGAAGACGACGATGCGCGGGTACTTGTACGGCGCGGTGTGCGTCTTCACGTAGGACTGGATCTCCTTCTTGAGCTCCTCGGTCGCCTCCTTGCCTTTCACGAGCTTGATCGTCGCCTTGACGACCTGGCCGCGCACGGGGTCGGGGGCCGCCGACACGCCGCACTCGACGACGTAGGGCAGCTCCATGATGACGTTCTCGATCTCGAACGGGCCGATGCGGTAGCCGGACGACTTGATCACGTCGTCGGCGCGGCCGACGTAGTGGTAGTAGTTGTCCTCGTCCTTCCACGCGAGGTCGCCCGTGTGATACATCCCGTGGCGCCAGGCGTCCGCCGTCTTCTCCTCGTCCTTGTAGTAGCCGAGGAAGATGCCGGGATGCGGGTTGTCGCGCGGCGTCCTGACGACGATCTCGCCGTGCTCGCCGGGCGGCACGCTCCTGCCGTCCGCGTCCACGAGGTCGATGCCGTAGTCGGGAACGGGCTTGCCCATCGCGCCGGGCCTGATCTCGTCGCCGAAGAGCGTCGCGAGCGCGCACGTCGTCTCGGTCTGGCCGAAGCCCTCGTAGATCGAAAGGCCCGTCGCCCGCTTGAACTGCGTGAAGACCTCCGGGTTCAGCGCCTCGCCCGCCGTCGTCGCGTGCTTCACGGACGAGAAGTCGTACTTCGAGATGTCCTCCTTGATGAGCATGCGGTACATCGTCGGCGGCGCGCAGAACGTCGTGATCCCGTACTTCGCGAACATCGGCAGGATCTTCTCGGCGTGGAAGCGCGAGAAGTCGTAGACGAAGAGCGCGCCCTCGCACATCCACTGCCCGTAGAGCTTGCCCCAGCTCGCCTTCGCCCAGCCCGTCTCGGAGATGGTGAAGTGAAGCCCGTCGCGCTCGACCTGGTGCCAGTACTTCGCCGTCACGAAGTGGCCGAGGCCGTAGAGGTGGCTGTGCAGCGCCATCTTCGGGTAGCCCGTCGTGCCGCTCGTGAAGAACATGAGCATCGGGTCCTTGCCGCCCGGCGCGTCAGGACGCCGCCCGTAGACGCGCGAGAAGCCGACGTACTCCCGGTCGAACGACCGCCAGCCGGGCCTGTCCCCGTTGACGACCAGCCGGATCGCCGGCTGCGTCTCGGCCTTCTCGGCCTCGGCGGCCACGTCGCCGTCCGCCGTGCAGACGAGCGCCTTCACGTCCGCCGCCTTGAAGCGGTACTCGAAGTCGTGCGCGAGCAGCTGGCTCACGGCGGGGATCACCACGGCGCCGATCTTGTGCAGCGCGAGGATCGTCGGCCAGAACTGGTAGTGGCGCTTCAGCACGAGCATCACCTTGTCGCCCCTGCCGATGCCGAGCGAGAGGAAGTAGTTCGCGATCTGGTTCGACGTCTCGGAGATCTCCCTGAACGTGAACCGCCGCTCCGTCAGGTGGTCGGAGACGTGCAGCATCGCCAGCTTCTCCGGGTACTTCGCGGCGATCGCGTCCACGATGTCGAAGGCGAAGTTGAACCGCTCCGTGTTCTTGAAGCGCACGTGCAGGAGGCGCCCGGCGAGGTCCTCGTCGGTCTCCACGAACCTGTCCACGACGAGCGGCACCTTCTGCGACTGCGGGCGCACCGTCTCCAGCCCGAGGTGCGTGTCGCCGCCCTCGCCCGCCATCACCATCGCGAGGAACGTGACGCCGTCCGGGTCGGTCGCGACCATGCCGTGCGGCGTCGAGGAGCGGTAGTAGATCGAGTCGCCCTCCTTGAGCTCCTCGACGTGCTCGCCGACGCGGATCTTCATCGAGCCCTTCAGCACGAGGTCGAACTCCTGCCCGCCGTGGGTCGTCGTCGCGATCGGCCGCTCGAGGAGCGCCGGGTCGTACCGGTACGTGACCCAGTAGGGCGTGCCGAGACGGTCGCGGAACATCGCCGCCTGGTTGCGGATGTCCATGTGCGACTCGTGGGCCGTGAGCGGGCCCTGCCCCGCGCGCGTCACCTCGTAGCCGGAGAGATGGGCGCTGTGGCCCTTGAGAAGCGCATTGATGTCGATGCCGAAGACGATCGCGCACTGGTGAAGGAAGTTGAACGTCGGGTCGACGAGCCCCGCCTCGACCGCCTTGTAGTCCGCGACCGAGACCTCGGTCTTCTCCGCCATCTGTTCGACCGTGTAGCCGATGATCTCGCGCATCTCGCGGATGCGCGCGGCCATTTCCATCAGTTTCTGCTTTGCCTCTGCGTTCATTTTCAGGTTTCTTCCTAAAATGGGCACGTATTATAGCATAAATCGGCGCGTGACGACGCGCAGCCATCCAGAATCCGGGCACCTCGTTGCGCAGAAGCCGCTAAAATGATATACTGTCTGCGATTTCACGCTTTTTGACCGTTTTCTCATCATGGCAAAGCCCAAGATCCTCATCGTCGATGACGAAAAGCCGCTGCGCGACATGCTCGCGAAGTGGTTCGCGCCGTCGTATGACTGCCTCACGGCGCCGGACGCGGCCGAGGCCCTGCGGCTCGTCCGCGCGAACCCCGACCTCGCGCTGATGATCTCCGACGTGAAGATGCCGGGCGAGAGCGGCGTCGAGCTCCTCAAGAAAGCGAAGGCCGAGAACCCCGCGATGGCGGCGATTCTCCTCACGGCCTACGGCACGGTCGATCTCGCCGTCGAGGCGATGAAGGACGGGGCGGACGACTTCTTCCAGAAGCCGGTGACCGACCTGAAGGCCTTCGAGCTGCGCGTCGCGAAGGCGATCCGCACGTCGAACCTCGAAAAGGAGGTCGCCCAGCTCAAGGACCAGCTCGGCGCGGAGCTGGAGAGCTTCACGGGCCAGTCGCCGGCGATGCAGCGCGTCTACACGCTCATCCGAAAGGTCGCCCCGTCGGACGCGACGATCCTCGTCGAGGGGCCGAGCGGCTCGGGCAAGGAACTCGCCGCGCAGGCGATCCACCGCCTCTCGCGGCGCGCGAAGGGGCCGTTCGTCGCCGTCGAATGCTCGGCGTTCTCGGGCGACCTCCTGAAGTCGGAGCTCTTCGGCTACGAGCCCGGGACGTTCACGGGCGGCCTCAAGGACGGCAAGAAGGGCTGCATCGAGGAGGCGGACGGCGGAACGCTCTTCCTCGACGAGATCGGCGAGATCGACATGCCGACGCAGATCGCCCTTCTCCGCACGATCGAGACGAAGTCCGTCCGCCGCCTCGGCGGCGCGACGGAGAAGCCCGTCGACTTCCGGCTCGTCGCCGCGACGAACCGCAACCTCGCGAAGATGGTGGCGGACGGCACGTTCCGCGAAGACCTCTACTACCGGCTGAACGTCATCGACATCCGCATGCCGGCCCTGAAGGACCACCCGGAGGACATCGCCCGGCTCGTCGCGCGCTTCCTGAAGGAGTTCTCCGCCGCGAACGGCGGCACCGTCACGGGCATCGAGCCGGCGGCCCTGAAGGCGCTCGAGACCTACCCCTGGCCCGGCAACGTCCGCCAGCTCCGCAACGCCGTCGAGAAGATGGTCGTCTTGGCCTCCGGGCCGAGGCTGACGGTCGCGGACCTTCCCGTCGAGATCACGGAAGGCGGGGAACGGGAAACGGGGAACGGGAAAACGGAGAACGGGCGAACGGAGAACGGGCGAACGGACAATGGACAGGGGACAGAGGACAGGCGGGAGAGCGTTCCTCATCTGGCCCCGCCAACGCTTGCCGAGACGGAAAAGGCCCAGATCCTCGCGGTGCTCGACGAATGCCGCAACAACAAGTCGAAGGCCGCCGAACGCCTCGGCATCTCGCGCCGCACGCTTCACCGCAAGCTCAAGGAATGGTCTCTCGCCGAAGCATCTGCATGAACGTCTCTCTCTCAGCCCCTTGTCTTGAACCGCGGATAGGCACGAAATTGCACGGAACGAGAGACGTATCCGTCATCTGCGTCAATCCGTGAAAATCCGCGAACAGCAACATTCCATGTCAAACGCCTACTACGACAACCTCCCCACGCAGATGTTCACGCTGCGCAGCCGCATCCTGAAGATCCCGAACCTGAAGCTCATCGAAAAGATCGGCGACGGCGGCATGGCGACCGTCTGGAAGGCGTGGGACATCCCGAACCAGCGGCTCGTCGCCGTCAAGATCCTGAACAGGGAGTTTGCCTCCGACGGCGCCGAGGTGCGCCAGTTCCGCGCCGAGGAGCGCATCATGGAGGAGATCAAGCACCCCGGCATCGTCCAGGCCTATGACTTCGACAACGGCAACGGCAACTGGTACTACATCATGGAGTACGTCGACGGCTACACGTTCGCCGACCTGCTCAAGCGCAAGCAGCACGTGCGCGAGGCGGACTGCCTGCTCATCTGCGAGTCCGTCGCCGCCGCGCTCGACTACGCCTGGAACGACCACGGGGTCGTGCACTGCGACGTGAAGCCCGAGAACATCATGATCAACACGGACGGCGTGATCAAGCTCACCGACCTCGGCATCTCGCACCGCTTCGAGTTCCGGGACGGCCCGCAGAAGGCCCCCGACCAGGTGCTCGGCACGCCCGCCTACATCTCGCCCGAACAGGTCTACGGCGACGTGGAGCTCGACTGCCGCGCCGACATCTACGCGCTCGGCGCGACGCTCTTCCACCTCGCGACGGGGCGCGTCCTCTTCCCGGGGCTCGACACGGAAAACATGATGCGCGCGCACTGCGACGAGGGCACGCAGGCGCGCGACCCGCGCTTCTACCGTCCCGAGCTTTCGGAAGGCTTCTGCCAGATGCTTGAGTTCATGCTCGTCAAGAACCGAGACTACCGCATCGACTCGTGGAAGAGCGTCTTCCAGATGTGCCGCGACGTCGAGGCCGGCACGTCGTTCAAGCCGCGCGAGACGGCCAACGCGAACTCGTCCGTCAAGCTCGGCGCGAACTAGTCTCGCAGCGACTTCAGGAGCGCGATCTCGTCCCGGTAGCCCTGCAGGTCGCACGGCGTCTCGAGGTAGAACGGAAGGTCACGCAGCTTCGGATGGTTCACGATCCGCCGGAACGCCTCCAGTCCGATCTTGCCCTTGCCGATCTTCTCGTGGCGATCCTTGTGGGAACCCAGCGCGTTCATCGAGTCGTTGATGTGGACGGCCTTGAGCCGCTCCAGCCCGATGACGCGGCCAAAAGCGTCCACAACGCCGTCCAGGTCGCTGACGATGTCGTAGCCGCCGTCCCAGACGTGACAGGTGTCGAGACAGACGCCCAGACGCGCGCCCGACGACGGAAACCGCGCCTCCGTCGCGTCGATGATCTGGCGAAGCTCCTCGAACGTCCGCCCGATCTCGCTGCCCTTGCCCGCCATCGTCTCCAGCAGGACGGTCGTCTGAAGCGCGTCTTCGCGCGTCGCGTCCGCGAAGACGCGCACGAGCATCGAGGAGATGAGCGCGACGCCCCTTTCGACGCCCTGTCCGACATGGCTGCCGGGGTGAAAGTTGTAAAGCGCGCCCGGCGTCAGCTCAAGCCGACGGAGGTCGTCCGCCATCACCCGCTCGGCGAAGTCGCGTACGCGCGCCTCGGCCCCCGCGGCGTTCAGCGTATAGGGCGCATGCGCGAGAATCGGCCCGATCCCATGCGCCGCCGCGTAGTCGCGGAACGCGGCGACGTCATTTCGGTCGACGGGCTTCGCCGCGCCGCCGCGCGGATTCCGCGTGAAGAACTGAAAGACGTTCGCGCCGATCGAGACGGCGGTCTGGGCCATCGCGAGATAGCCGCCGGACGAGCTCAAGTGGCAACCGATCTTCATCTTCCGACGAGCCTCGCTACTGGCCGAGCGCGAGGCGCTGGGCGAGACGTTCGGGAAGGCCAGCCTCCCGGATCTTCGCCTGCGCGGCGGCGACGTCGTAGTCGAGCCGACGGAACCGCACCGTGCGGTCCTTCGGCGAGTAGAGGACGTACGCCGCGCGGGGATCCCCGTCGCGGGGCTGCCCCACCGAGCCGACGTTGATGAAGTACTTCCGCCCGATCGGCAGCTTGAAGTCCTGCGCGTCGATGCGGTAGACCCCGCCGATCTGCTTCTCGTAGATCATCGGGCAGTGCGTATGCCCGTGGAAGCAGAGCGGCGTGACCTGGTGGAAGAAGTTCGACTCGGCCTGCAGGTGGTCGAAGACGTAGCCGAAGCCCTCCGGGTGGTCCATCGTCGCGTGGACGAGCGTGACGCCCATCTTCGTCGTCACGAACGGCAGGCTGCGGAGGAACGCGAGCTCCTCCGCCGACAGCTGGCGCTTCGTCCAGTCGATGACGGCGGCGGCGTGCGGGTTGAAGTCGTCGAGGTCGAGGTGGTCCGTCGAGACGTAGCAGTCGTGGTTGCCCATCACGATCGGGCAGCCGAGTCCGCGCACGAGCTCCAGGCACTCGTGCGGCCGCGCGTTGTAGCCGACGACGTCGCCCGTGCAGAGGTAGTCCGTCACGCCCTGACGGCGGCAGTCGTCCAGCACGACCTCGAGCGCGTCGATGTTCGCGTGGATGTCCCCCAGGATGGCGAAGAGCTTGTCCATTGACTTACTTCAGCAGCGCGGCGGCGAGATGCAGGTCCTCCGGCGTCGTGATCTTGACGTTGGGCACGAGCGAGGTGAGGATCTTCGGCGCGACGCCGTTCAGCTCCAGGACCTGGCAGTCGTCCGTCACGTCCCTCTTGCCGAGCGCCCGGTAGGCCGCGCGGAACTCCTTCACCTGGAAGGCCTGCGGCGTCTGCACCGTCCACAGCTTCTCGCGCGGCACGGTCTCGCTCACGGTCACGCCCTTCTCGCAGCGCTTGACCGAGTCCGTCATCGGCCGCCCGACGGCGACCGCCGGCGACCGCTTCGCGGCCTTGACGACCTCCGCGACGAGATCGCTCTTCACGAGCGGACGCGCCCCGTCGTGGACGACGACGATCCGCGTGTCGGCGTCACAGGCGGCGAAGCCCGCCGCGACCGACTCGGACCGCGTCTTCCCGCCCGGCACGATCTTGTCGAGCTTGGAGATCCCGAACATCCGCGCGACCGCCTTCGCCGCGAGCTGCTGCTCCTTGCGGACGACGAGGACGATGCGGTCGATGTCGGGGCAGCGCTCGAACGCCAGGAGCGCCCACGCCACCACCGGCTTGTCCACCAGCGACAAGAACGCCTTGTCAACGCTTGCGCCCATGCGCTCCGACTTGCCGGCCGCAACAATGATTGCCGTCGTCATCATACGAGTCCCTTTCCACAGCATTTCTTGTATTTCTTGCCCGAGCCGCAGGGGCACGGGTCGTTCCGCCCGACAGCCGCCGTGTGCGGCTGCGGTGAAATCGCAGGTGCGAGCGCGCGGCTGGAGATGGGCCGAACGCCCGCCGCCGCGCGGTTCTGGTTCATCATCGACGCGAACACGTCGCCGATCGTCTTCGCGGAAGAGGACGCGCCGTCCGCGCTTCTTCCCTCTTCCCTCTTCCTGCTTCCTTCGCCCTCTTCGACGCCGTCGAACGCCTCCTGGTTCGTGCGCGCGCGGGCCATCAGGTTGAACGCGGCCTGGAGGCGCGCCGCCGTCGCGCTGCGGAACTCGGAGCTGACGACCTTCGACTTGATCGTGGTCATCAGCGTCTCGAACATCTCGAACGCCTCCTTCTTGTACTCGATGAGCGGGTCGCGCTGGCCGTAGGCGCGCAGGTTCACGCCCGTGCGGAGGTCGTCCATCGCGCGCAGGTACTCCTGCCACTCGCGGTCGATGACCTGCAGGAAGACGCCGCGCTCCATGTGCGGCAGGACCTCCGGGTCCTCGCCCGCGCACTTCGACTCGTACGCCGCCTCGACGCGCTTCATCACAAGCGCGCCGGCCGCGTCGGGCTGCCCCATGAACGGCTGAAGCTCCTCCTCCGTCACCGTGATCGGGAACGTCACGCCGAGCCAGTTCATGAAGTCGACGAGCGAGCCGTCCTTCGGGTCGGAGAGGGAACGCTCGGCCTGCGTCAGCACGAGGTCGTTCATGACGTCGAGGATGAGGTCATGCACCGCCTTCGGGTCGCCGTTCAGCACGCGCCCGCGCAGCTCGTAGACGACCGAGCGCTGCTTGTTCATCACGTCGTCGTATTCGAGCGTGCGCTTGCGGACGGCGAAATGCTGCTGCTCGACGCGCCGCTGCGCCGTCTCGACGGAGCGGTTGAGCCACTTGTGCTCCATCACCTCGCCCTCCTGGAGGCCGAGGCGCTGCATGATGCCCGAAAGCCGCTGCGACCCGAACAGGCGCATGAGCTTGTCCTCGAGCGAGATGAAGAACTGCGAGCTGCCGGGGTCGCCCTGGCGCGAGCAGCGGCCGCGCAGCTGGCGGTCGATGCGCCGCGACTCGTGCCGCTCGGATCCGATCACGTGCAGGCCGCCGACCTCCGCGACGCCTTCGCCCAGCTTGATGTCGGTGCCGCGGCCCGCCATGTTCGTCGCGATCGTGACCGCGCCCTTCTGGCCCGCGAGCGCGACGATCTCGGCTTCGCGCGCGTGGTTCTTCGCGTTCAGCACCTCGTGCGGGATGCGCGCGATCTTGAGCATGCGCGAGATGACCTCCGACGTCGCGACCTCGACCGTGCCGAGGAGGACCGGCTGGCCCAGCGCATGGCGCCGCTCGACGTCCGCGATGATCGCCTTGAACTTCTCGCGCTCCGTGCGGTAGATCTGGTCGTTGCCGTCGATGCGGTTCACCGGGCGGTTCGTCGGGATCGAGACGACGTCGAGCTTGTAGATGTCCTTGAACTCGCGCGCCTCCGTCTCGGCCGTGCCGGTCATGCCGGAGAGCTTCTTGTAGAGGCGGAAGTAGTTCTGGATCGTGATCGTCGCGAGCGTCTGCGACTCCTTCTCGATCTCGACGCCCTCCTTCGCCTCGACGGCCTGGTGTAGGCCGTCCGACCACCGGCGGCCCGGCAGCACGCGGCCCGTGAACTCGTCGACGATGTAGACGTGGTTGTCCTGCACGACGTACTCGACGTCCTTCTCATAGAGGCAGTAGGCCCTCAGGAGCTGGTCGACGACGTGCACGCGGTCGGACTTCTCGGCGAACGCCGCCTGCGCGTCGCGCCGCTTCTCGACGCGCGCCGCGTCGGTGAGCGACCTGTCGCCGTCGATCGCCGACATCTGCGCGGCGAGGTCGGGCAGCACGAACATCTGCGGATCCTGCGGGCAGATCTTCTCGCAGCCCTTGTCCGTGAGCGACACCTCGCGCGTCCGCTCGTCGATCGTGAAGTAGAGCTCGTCCTTCAGCTCGCGCGCGCGGTCGCGGCGCATCTCGGAGAGCATCTGCATCTCGACGTCCTCGTGGTGCTTCCGGAGCTCCGCGTTCTCCAGCATGTGGCGGAACTGCCTGTGGCGCGGCATCGCGTGGTAGACCTGGTAGATCTTCTCCTTGAAGGCGTTGACGTCGCCCGCGTCGATCGCCTTCTTCGCCGCCTGCATGAGGTCGTTGCACATCGCCGTCTGCACGCGGACGATCGACGAGACGAGCGGGTTGAGCTCGACGTAGACGTGCGCCGTCGAGATCGTCGCCGGGCCGGAGATGATGAGCGGCGTGCGCGCCTCGTCGATGAGGATCGAGTCGACCTCGTCGACGATCGCGAAGTTGTGGCCGCGCTGCACGACCTGCGAGGGCTGCTGCGCCATGCCGTTGTCGCGCAGGTAGTCGAAGCCGAACTCCGAGTTCGTGCCGTAGGTGATGTCGCAGGCGTACTGGGCGCGGCGCTCCTCCGGGTCCATCGCGTTCTGGATGCACCCGACCGTGAGGCCGAGGTACTTGTAGAGGTGGCCCATCCACGTCGCGTCGCGCAGGGCGAGGTAGTCGTTCACCGTCACGAGCTGCACGTTCTTCCCGGCGAGCGCGTTCAGGTAGAGCGGCAGCGTCGCGACGAGCGTCTTGCCCTCGCCCGTCTGCATCTCGGCGATCTTGCCCTGGTGCAGGACGATGCCGCCGATGAGCTGCACGTCGAACGGCACCATGTTCCACGTCAGCGTGTGGCCGCAGACCTCCTCGGTCGTCCCCACGAGATGGCGGCAGGCGTTCTTCACGAGCGCGTACGCCTCGGGCAGGATCTGGTCGAGCGTCTCGCCCTTCGCGAGGCGGTCGCGGAACTCCTGCGTCTTCTTCGGAAAGTCCTCGTCGGTGAAGTTCTTCGCCTGGTACGCTTCCTCGATGCGGTTGATCTCGCGGACGATCGGCCACAGTTTCTTCAGCTCCCGCTCGTTCCTCGTTCCAAATAAAAGCTTCAATAGGTTCATATTGTGCGTATTATAGCAAAAACCGTCCCTCCCCGCAAAAGGGAATGGAAGTCTCCTATGCACTCCATCCTATGCACTGTGGTCAAACCCCGTTGAGACCCCAGGGGGAGGGCCGTCCGAGAGATAAAGTCGGCCATCATCCAGGCGCAAAGCCGTGTGGCCGCGAATGCGAACGCCGAAATGCTTTCGCTCTATTTCAGCATTGGCCGCTCTGTTGCGCACAAGACGCAGACCGAGAAATGGGGCACGGGCATCATAGACGCCATCAGCCGGCAATTGCAGAAGGAAATGCCAGGGTTGCGCGGATTTAGCGCACGCAACATACGAAACATGCGCCAATTCTACGAGAAATGGGCGGAAGACCTAATTTGGCAGACGCCGTCTGCCAAATTGGAATCTGAGTTCAAAGAGCCCGAAGTCCTGCCACAAGCATCGGCAAATCATGACCTGCCGACAGTCGTTCGAATCTTGGCCCGTCGGCCCGCCGGCTTCACCTGCCGTTCACCGCCGCCGTCAGCACGCGCACCCAGTCCGCAAGCTTCGCGGCGGTGTCCGCCTCGACCAGGAGCCGCAGGTACGGCTCGGTGTTCGACTTGCGCACGCTGATCCAGCCGTCTGCGAACTCAAGGCGCACGCCGTCGATTTCGCTGCGCCCCGTCTCGGCGCCAAACGCGCGGGCGGCCGCGAGGACGCGCGCGATGGCCGCGCCCTTGTCCTCGACCTTGAAGTTGAGCTCGCCCGAATTCGCGTAGCGCGAGACGATCGGCCGCATCAGCGCGGAAAACGTCTCGCCGCGCGCCTTCGCGGCGGCGACCGCACCGAGAATCCGCAGGGCCGCAAGCACGCCCGAATCGCAGCCGAAGAACTCGCCGAAGTAGTAGTGGCCCGCGAGTTCGCCGCCGCAGAGCGCGCCCAGCTCGCGCATCTTCGGCTTCGCAAACGCATGGCCGACCGGCACCATCACCGGCGCGAAGCCCTCTTCGCGCAACGCCTCGATCGCCCCGCGCGACGTGCGGACGTCATGCAGGACGATGGGCTTCTTGCCCTGCTCGACGGGCGCCTGTGCGCCTGGCGCGCGCGTCTCCCCGTCCGGCGCGGCGGGCGCATTCGCACGCCGCGTCGCCTCGGCGACGACGGGTATCAGATAGTCGGGCTGGACGAACGCGCCAGTCTCGTCAACGAACATCGCGCGGTCGGCGTCGCCGTCGAAGATGACGCCGCAGTCGAGATTCTGTTCGCGCACGCACGCGGCGACCTGCGCGCGCGCCTCGGCCTTGAGCGGGTTCGGCGAATGGCGCGGGAACGTCCCGTCCAGCGTGTCGTTGAGAACGACGGCCTCCGGGAAAATCCCGTGCACGAGAAGCGACGCCATGCCGTTCGAGCAGTCGACGGCGAAGCGGAGCCCGTCCAGGCTCGGCTTCCGCGCGCGCATCCATTCGAGATAGCGCGTCTTGTAGTCGGTCGATGTCGTCATGCCTTGGCCCCCTCTTCAGCTTCCCTGCGCGGCCTCGCCGCCCGGAGGACTTCCGCGACCGGCGTCTCGGAGAACGTGAACATCGTCAGCTTGACGCCCGTCGGCCTCAGGATCTCGCGGACGACCTTCAGCCATTCGTCCGAGACCTGGCAGGTGATCACGACGGCGTCCGCATCGAGCGCGTTGATGACCTCCGGCGCGTCGTTGATCGTGCCGCAGACGCGCAGCCCCCCGATGTAGCGGCCCTTCAGGTAGACGTTGTCGTCGAGGAGCCCGACGATCATGCGGTCGTTCGCCGCCGTTGTCCGCACCAGCTCGCGGCGGAACGCCCGGTAGCGCAGCCCCGCGCCGTAGACGAGGACGCGCGAGACGTCCTTGCGGTTGCGGAGGCGCGAGCAGTCGATCGCGTAGAAGAGGTCGCGCACGAGGCCGCGCACGACGCGCAGGGCGAGCAGCGCGAGGAAGGAGGCCCCCGCGTAGGCGAGCGTCATCGCCTTCAGCTGGAAAATCGAGATGGACGGCCAGTAGTAGACGAAGACCGAGCCGGCGACCGAGCCGAACGCGCACGCGAGGAAGAGCCGCAGGTAGTTCGAGCCGAGCGCACGCGACCAGACCGTGCGGTAGGTCCGGAAGAAGACGAGGAACGCGAACGTCGAGACGACGCGCACGGGCAGGTTCGCGCGGATCGCATGGAGGTCGACCGGCATCCGCAGCGCCCACGCGCAGAGGAGGAAGACGGCCACGAGCGCGAAGACGTCGAAGAAGACGTAGAACGGCACCGCGAGGACGGCGAGCCGCCTGCGCGACGGGCGGTCGCGCGGGTGCGCGACGGCGTTGAGGAGGCTCCCCGCGTCGAAGAGCTCGATCTTCGCGTCCTTGAAGATGACGACCGAGGCGCCCGCCAGCGCGGCGAGCCAGAACCCCGCCGCGTGCGACTCGAGCGCCATCGCGACGAGCCCCGTCACGACGAGGGCCGCGGCCAGCGCGTAGAGGATCCACGCCGCCTTGCGCTGGTTGAGGCCGACCGACCGCAGGATGCGGTGGTGCAGGTGGTCCGCGTCCGCCGTCATGACCTCGCCCGCCTTCGCGTCCACGCCCTGCACCTGCCGCGCGAGCAGGTGCCGCACCGAGCGGCGCAGGATCGCGAGCGCCGTGTCGAAGATCGGCACGCCCATCGCGAGGAGCGGCACGCCGACCGAGACGAGGAACGAGTTCGGCACCTGCGAGGCGAGCGGCAGCGTCGAGACCGTGAAGCCGAGGAACATCGAGCCCGCGTCGCCGAGGAAGACGGACGCCGGGTTGTAGTTGTAGCGCAGGAAGCCGACGAGCCCGCCCGCGAGCGCGAAGTAGAAGAGCGTCGCCTGCGGGTTGCGCGAGAAGAAGAGCGAGCCCGCCATGCCGACGACCGCGATGAGCGCCAGCCCCGACGCGAGGCCGTCAAGCCCGTCGATGAGGTTGAAGGCGTTGACCGCGCCGACGATCCAGAAGACGGTGAGCGCGCAGTCGACGCCCGCCGGCAGCGCCGGCCAGAGCACCCGGAAGCCAAGCCCCGCCCACGCCCAGACGAGGACGGCGACGGCGACCTGCCCCAGGAGCTTCGCCTTCGGCGGCAGCGAGAACCGGTCGTCCGCGAACCCGAGGAGCGCGATCGCGACCGACAGGGCCGAGAGCGCGTAGGCCTGCGAATCGGCGAGGCCCTGGATCCACGGGCGCCCCGTGACGAGGTGGAACGCGAGATAGGGCGCGAGCACGCCGAAGGCGAGCGCGACGCCGCCGCCGCGCGGAATCGGCACCTTGTTGATGCGGCGCGGGTCGGGCCTGTCGACCATGCCGAGGCGGCGGTTCACCTCCCGCACGACCGGCGTCGCGAGAAGCGTCACGGCGAGCGGCGCAAGGAACGCCACGAGATACGGCAGCGCGTCCGCGATCACCGCACGACCTCCCGCAGGTGCGCGAGGAACGCCGCGAGCGCGGCGTCGTCCGCCCGCGAGCCGTTCACCGTCACCATCGCCCAGCGGTCGATGCGCGCGCGGAAGCTCCGGTCGAGGACGTCGCAGAGGATGCGCCGGACGTGCGACGACGTGCGGAAGCCGGCCTGGTTGAAGAACGTGTAGGCGAAGCCGAGCGGCGGCAGCCCGCCGCGCGCGAGCGTGACGGCGTGCCAGTCGACGCCGCCCGCCTCGAGGTTGCGCGGGCTCATCATCTGGAAGCCCTGCGTCGGCAGGCAGAGCTCGGGCCGGTGGATGGAGCTTTTCGACTTGCCGCCGATCACGAGCGAGACCTGGTACCACGTGCCGTCCGCCGCCGTGTAGAGCCGCTTGTCGAACTGCGTGTCGGCCGGCAGCGTCTCGCGCTCGGCCTCCGTCGGCTCCAGCGGCTCGGACGCATAGCCGGGAATCTCCGCCAGCCGGGCGGCCGGGGCTTCGCAGAGGACGGGATCGACGCCCATGCCCTGCCACGCCATCGCGGCGACGACCAGCAGCGTCGCGAGAACGGGGATCACGACCGCGCGCATCGCTCGGCCCCTTTCGTGATGAGCCCGCCGCAGGCGACCATGAGGAAGAGCGCGGACAGGAAGACGACATACCCCGAATAGTCGTGGTAGAAGCCCGTCGCGAAATCGGCCGAACACGTCGCCGCGACGCCGACGATGGTGAAGATGCGCAGGACGTTCCCGAGGATCGCAAGCGGAATCGAGAGCGCGAAGAGAAGCCCCCGCCGCAGCCACGTCGGCTGCGTGAAGTAGGCGTAGCCCGCCGTGAGCGCCATCATCGCGAAGAGCGAGCGCATGCCGCTGCACGGCGCCGCGACGTCAATCGCGAACGAGCCCGTCGAGGACGCGAGCATCGTGCCCTGCCGCAGGATGTCGACGCCCAGGCCGTGCAGCGTCCCGTACGCGGCCGACACCGCGAACAGGCGCAGGTGGATCGTGATGACGTCGAGAAACGAATGGAGCGGAATGCAGAAGAGGAGAAAGAGGAACGGGAACAGCGTGCGCTTCGCCGTCTTCGCGCCGAAGATCGCGAGCGTCAGCGCACTGAGCAGCCCGACGAAGCCGACGATCTCGAAGCGCACCTGAAGCCCGCGCGCGCCGATGTAGCCCACGAGGAGCGACGGCACGGCGAGCGCCAGCCCCCACGCGGACGGCGCGCCGAACGAGGCGACGAGCTCCTTTCGCTCGCGCCAGAGGACGTAGAGCGAAAAGAGCGGCACGTACCAGCCGTAGGAGAGGTCTTCCTGCGGACTGAGGAAGACGTCCGGCGCGTGGTTCAGCAGCAGGAGGCGATAGCCCCACAGCATCGACAGAAGCGATGCCGCAAACAGCGCGAGCCGCAGCCGGACGCCCTCTCCCCTCTCGTGCGCAACCGTCACGACATCCGCACCGCCGACTTACTTGAAGTAGCGGTTGTAGAGGCCCTGGAACGCCTTGCCGTGACGCGCCTCGTCCTTCGCCATCTCGTGGACGGTGTCGTGGATCGCGTCGTAGCCGAGCTGCTTCGCGCGCGCGGCGATCGCCATCTTGCCGGCGGTCGCGCCGCACTCGGCCTCCATCCGGCGACGGAGGTTCTCCTTTGTCGAGTCGGTCACGACGTCGATCGTCTTGCCGAGGAGCTCGGCGAACTTCGCCGCGTGCTCGGCCTCCTCGAACGCGATGCGCTTGTACGCCTCGGCGACTTCGGGATAGCCCTCGCGGTCAGCCTGGCGGGACATCGCGAGGTACATGCCGACCTCGCAGCACTCGCCGTTGAAATGGTCCTTGAGGCCCTGCGTCACCTCCGCGTCCTCGACGATGCCGTCGCCGACGTGGTGTTCCGCGACGAAGTTCAGGCCTTCGCCCTGCTTCGTGAACTTGGAGCCCGGAACGCCGCACTGGGGGCACTTCTCCGGCGGCGTCTCGCCTTCATACACATACCCACACACCGGGCAAACCCACTTGCTCATGTCGTTGTTTCCTTTCTTTTCCTTGTTTGTTGAGGATTTGTAGCAGTTGACGGGGGGTAATTATAGCGGATTCCCGCGCAACATGCAACCCCCCGGCCTGAAAAAAGGCGGGGGCGCGGCGAATCGTGCCGCGCCCCGCGCTCGAATGCCGACAGGCGTTCGCGTCAGCCGAGCAGGTCGTCGCCGCCGTCCGACGCGGGCTCGCTGCCCATCGTCTCGTCGGAGTTCTGGATGTCGTTGCCGTCCGCCGAGGTGTCGCCGTTGTCCGCGACGAGCTTCGGCTCGCCGAGGTCGCTCTCGTCGCCCTCCTCTTCGCCGGGCAGGCCCGACGCCGGAATGCCGTAGAGCTCCTCGTGCTTCTGGCGCTGCTCCTCCTTGAGCTTCTCCATCTCCTCGTCGCTGATCGCGTCGCAGAGCGGCACGAGCTTGAGGTAGCGGTGCATCGGGAAGCCGGTGCCGCCGGGGACGAGGTGGCCGAGGATGACGTTCTCCTTGAAGCCGCGCAGCTCGTCGACCTTGCCCATCGTCGCGGCCTCGGTGAGGACGCGCGTCGTGTCCTGGAAGGACGCCGCCGAGATGAACGAGTCGGTCTCGAGCGCGGCCTTCGTGATGCCGAGGAGCGCGGGCTGGGCCTCCGCCGGGCGGCGGCCTTCGTTCATCATCTCCTCGTTGACACGCAGGAACGTCTGGCGCGTGACCTGGTCGCCCCAGAGGAAGTCCGTGTCGCCCGGATTCGTGATGCGCACCTTGCGGAGCATCTGGCGGACGATGATCTCGATGTGCTTGTCGTTGATCTCGACGCCCTGCAGGCGGTAGACCTGCTGGACTTCGTTGACGAGATACTTCTCGAGCTCCTGCGGGCCGGAGACCTCCAGGATTTCCTGCGGGATGACCGGGCCTTCGGTGAGCTGCTGGCCCTTCTTCACGCGGTCGCCCTTGAAGACGACGATCTGCTTGCCCATCGGGATGAGGTGCTCCTCGACGAGGCCCGTCACGTCGTCGACGACCTTGATGCAGCGCTTGCCGCGCACGTTCTCACCGAAGTCGATGACGCCCTCGATCTTCGCGATCTCGGCCGCGTCCTTCGGCTGGCGCGCCTCGAAGAGCTCCGCGACGCGCGGCAGGCCGCCCGTGATGTCGCGGGTCTTCGCCGCCTCGCGCGGGGTCTTCGCGAGCAACATGCCGGCCGTGGCCTTCATGCCGTCGCGCACCATGACGATCGCGCCCGTCGGGACGTCGTGCGAGTCGAGCATCTTGCCCTCGGCGTCGCGGATCTCGATGCGCGGGTGGAGGTTCGACTCGGAGGTCGGCAGCACGACGAGCGTCTTCGCGCCGGTCGCGCGGTCGGTCTCGGTCTTGACCGAGACGTCCTCCTCGAAGTCCACGAACACGATGTCGCCCGCCGCCTCGGAGAGGACCGGCACGGAGTGCGGATCCCACACGGCGACCTTCTGGCCCTTCTTGACCGCATCGCCGTCCTCGATGAGGAGCGTCGTGCCCATCTGGAGCTGGTAGGTGTCGAGCTTGGCGCCCGTCTTCGAGTAGATCTCCAGCGAGCCGTTCTTGTTGAGGACGACTTCCTTGCCCTCGTCGTTGCGCACCTTGCGGATGTCGACGAACTTCGCGACGCCGTCGTTCTTCAGGACGATCTCCGGCTTCGCCGCCGTCGCCGACGCCGTGCCGCCGATGTGGAACGTCCGCATCGTCAGCTGGGTGCCCGGCTCGCCGATGGACTGCGCGGCGATGATGCCGACCGCCGTGCCGATCTCGACCTGCTTGCCCGTCGAGAGGTCGCGGCCGTAGCACTTCGCGCACATGCCGTGCTCCGCGTCGCAGGTGAGGCCCGAGCGGATCCAGATCTTCTCCAGCCCGCAGGCGTTGATCCTCGCGCAGGCGGCCTCGTCGATGATCTCGTTCGCCGGGACGATCGTCTCGCCCGACTTCGGGTCCATGACGGCGTAGAGGGCCGTGCGGCCGAGCACGCGGTCGCCGAGCGTCACCTTGACCTCGTCGCCCTCGATGATCGCCTCGACCTCGATGCCGTTCACCGTGTTGCAGTCCTCCTGCGTGATGATGACGTCCTGCGAGACGTCCACGAGCTTGCGCGTGAGGTAGCCCGCGTCGGCCGTCTTGAGGGCCGTGTCCGCGAGGCCCTTGCGGGCGCCGTGCGAGGAGATGAAGTACTCGAGAACCGAGAGGCCCTCGCGGAACGACGCGGTGATCGGGCGCTCGATGATGTCGCCGTTCGGGGCGGCCATGAGGCCGCGCATGCCGGCGAGCTGGCGGATCTGCAGCTTCGAGCCGCGGGCCTTCGAGTCGACGAACATGTAGACCGGGTTGAGCTCCGTCGGGTTGCTGTTCTCCGGGCTGATGTTCTTGTCGATCGTCTTGTAGAGCTCGTCGCCGACCTTCTCGGTCGTCGTCGACCAGATGTCGACGATCTTGTTGTGGCGCTCGCCGTCGGTGATGATGCCCTGCTGGAACTGCTTCTGCACCTCGTCGGCGGCCTTGCGGGCCTTCTCGACCTCGGCGTCCTTCTCGGCCGGGCGGATCATGTCCTTCAGGCCCATCGACGCGCCGGAGACGGTCGCGAAGTTGTAGCCGAGCGCCTTCAGGCGGTCGATCGCGCGCACCGTCTCGTCATGGCCGGCGACCTTGTGGCAGTCGAGGATCAGCTTGCCGATCGTGGACTTCGAGCACTTGTCGTTCCAGAAGCCCATCTCCTTCGGCCACACGTCGTTGAAGATGACGCGCCCGGCGGTCGTCTCGATCGTGCGCCGGTCGGCGACGCCGTGCGGACGGCCCGACGTCCCGAAGTCCGGGTTGCGGAAGCGGATGCGGCTGTGGTAGGAGATGCAGCCCTCGGCGATGCCGAACTCGACCTCGCCGATGTCGTTGAAGAGCGGCAGGTGCTCGTCGGACATGTCCGTCTTGCCGGCGATCTTGCCCGCGAGCTTGTCCTGCTGCGAGGGGACCGTGAGGAAGTAGAGCCCGAGGCACACGTCCTGGGTCGGCGTCATCACGGACTTGCCCGACGCCGGCGAGAAGATCGACGTGGAGGCGAGCATCATGAGCTTCGACTCCATCTGCGCCTCGATCGAGAGCGGCACGTGCACGGCCATCTGGTCGCCGTCGAAGTCGGCGTTGAACGGCGTGCAGACCATCGGGTGCAGGCGGATCGCCTTGCCCTCGACGAGCACCGGCTCGAACGCCTGGATCGAGAGGCGGTGCAGCGTCGGCGCGCGGTTGAGGAACACCGTCTTGTCCTTCGTCACCTCCTCCAGGATGTCCCACACCTGCTCGTCGTGGCGCTCGATCATCTTGCGCGCCGTGCGGACGGTGTGGCAGACGCCGAGCTCCTTCAGGCGGCGGATGATGAACGGCTCGAAGAGGCGCAGGGCCATCTCCTTCGGAAGGCCGCACTGCGGGAACTTCAGCTCCGGCCCGACGACGATCACCGAACGGCCGGAGTAGTCGACGCGCTTGCCGAGCAGGTTCTGGCGGAAGCGGCCCGTCTTGCCCTTCAGGATCTCGGAGAGCGACTTGAGCGGGCGGTTTCCGGGGCCCGTGACGGCGCGGCCGTGGCGCCCGTTGTCGAAGACCGCGTCCACCGCCTCCTGGAGCATGCGCTTCTCGTTGCGGATGATGACGTCCGGCGTCTTGAGCGCGAGGAGGTTCCGCAGGCGGTTGTTGCGGTTGATGACGCGGCGGTAGAGGTCGTTGAGGTCGCTCGTCGCGAAGCGGCCGCCCTCGAGCGGGACGAGCGGGCGCAGCTCCGGCGGGATGACCGGCAGCACGTCGAGGATCATCCACTCCGGCTTCGAGTTCGAGACGCGGAAGCCCTCGACGACCTTCATGCGCTTGGCGATCTTCTTGCGGTTCTGCTTGGAGCGGGTGTTCTCCATCTGCTCCTCGAGCTCGCGCATGAGCGCCTTGAGGTCGAGGCTGCGCAGCAGCTTGCGGACGGCCTCCGCGCCCATCTCGGCCTTGAAGAGGTCCTGGTACTTCTCCTGCGCGTCGAGGTACTCCTGCTCGGTGAGGATCTGGCCCTTCCTGAGCGGCGTGTCGCCCGGCTCGACGACCATCCAGCACTGGTAGTAGAGGACGCTCTCGAGCTCCGTCGTCGTCTTGTCGAGAAGGAGCCCCATGCGGGACGGACTGCACTTGAAGAACCAGATGTGGCTCACGGGCACCGCGAGCTCGATGTGGCCCATGCGCTGGCGGCGCACCGACGCGAGCGTGACCTCGACGCCGCAGCGGTCGCAGATCATGCCCTTGTTCTTGATGCGCTTGTACTTGCCGCACGCGCACTCCCAGTCCTTCGTCGGGCCGAAGATCTTCTCGCAGAAGAGGCCGTCCTTCTCCGGGCGGTAGGTGCGGTAGTTGATCGTCTCCGGGTTCTTGACCTCGCCGTGCGACCAGCTGCGGATCGTCTCCGGCGAGGCGAGCTGGACCTTGACGGCATCGTAGTGGGCGGACGCGTTGAACGACCCGCCGAAGATGTCAGACGTGTTGTAGGGATTCATAGACTTTTAAGACTCCAGTTGAAATTTGACCAATTCGACCAATTCGACCATTCGATCATTCGATTATTCGATCATTCGATTATTCGGCCATTTCCCTCACAGGTTCAGCGCGCCCGAGAGGAGGTCGTCCGCCGGGGCCGGCTCGGCCGCCTCGGCCGCCGCGCCCGCGCTGATCTCGGCCTTGCGGCCCTTCGGCTCGGCGATGTCGCCGCCGAGGAGCTGCGTGTCGAGGCAGAGGCCGCGAAGCTCGTGGATGAGGACGGAGAACGATTCCGGCATGCCGGAGTCGAGGACGTTCGTGCCCTTGACGATCGACTCGTAGATGCGGGTGCGGCCCTGCACATCGTCCGACTTGACCGTAAGGAGCTCCTGCAGGGCGTAGGCGACGCCGTAGGCCTCCAGCGCCCACACCTCCATCTCGCCCATGCGCTGGCCGCCGAGCTGGGCCTTGCCGCCCAGCGGCTGCTGCGTGACGAGCGAGTAGGGGCCGACCGCACGCGCGTGGATCTTGTCCGTCACGAGGTGGTGCAGCTTCAGCATGTAGATGACGCCGACGACGACCTTCTGCTGGAAGGGCTCGCCCGTCATGCCGTCGTAGAGGACGGTCTTGCCCTCGGGGCAGATCCAGCTCTGCGCGCCCTCCTCCTTCTCCTGGACCGCGCGGGCCTGGGTGAGGAGCGCGTCGATCTCCGACTCCTGGACGCCGTCGAAGACGGGCGTCGCGGCGTGGAAGCCGAGCGTCCGGCACGCGAGGCCGAGGTAGGTCTCGAAGAGCTGGCCGAGGTTCATGCGCGACGGCACGCCGAGCGGGTTCAGCACGATGTCGACGGGGCGCCCGTCCGGCAGGAACGGCATGTCGCAGCTCGGCAGGATGCGCGAGACGACGCCCTTGTTGCCGTGGCGGCCGGCCATCTTGTCGCCGACGGAGAGGTTCTTCTTGTCGACGAGGAAGACGCGCACGGACTTGACGATCTCGCCGTCGCCGTACTCGCCGAAGATGCCCTCGCCGTTGGCGGCGGCGTCCTCGACCGCGGCGAACTCCTCCTCGAAGGGGTCGATGACCGCCGCGACCTTGTCCTTCGCCGGGCCGTCGTCCATGCCCCAGTGCGCATGGGCCTTCGCGAGCACGTTGAGCTGGCTCTTCTTGATCTTCTTGTTGGCCGGCACGATCACGTCGCCCGTCTCGGTGTCGGTGACGTCGACGGGGAACTTCTCGTTCATGAACTCCGCGCAGAGCTTGCCGAGCAGGTCCTTCTCGAGCTTCGTGACCTGGTTCTTGCGCTTCTTCTCGGCGTCCTTCGCCGCCTTCTTCGCGCGCTTCTCGTCCATCACCTCGGTCGGCTTGGTGCTCTGCACCTGCACGCCCATGACGACGCCCGTCGTCCCGGGCGGGACGGTGAGCGACGTGTCGCGGACGTCCGCCGCCTTCTCGCCGAAGATCGCGCGCAGCAGACGCTCCTCCGGCGAGAGCTCGGTCTCGCCCTTCGGCGTGACCTTGCCGACGAGGATGTCGCCCGGCTTCACCTCGGCGCCGACGCGCACGATGCCGTCCGGCCCGAGGTTCTTGAGCGCGTCCTCCGAGACGTTCGGGATGTCGCGCGTGATCTCCTCCGGCCCGAGCTTCGTGTCGCGCGCGGCGCACTCGAACGTCACGATGTGGAGCGACGTCAGCGCGTCCTCGCGCACGAGGCGGTCGTTGAGGACGATCGCGTCCTCGAAGTTGTAGCCGCGCCAGCTCATGAACGCGACGAGCAGGTTCTTGCCGAGCGCGAGCTCGCCCTGGTCGGTCGCCGGGCCGTCCGCGAGGCAGTCGCCGACGCGGACCTTCTGCCCCTTCTTGACGATCGGCTTCTGGTTGAAGCACGTGCCGGCGTTGCAGCGGCGGAACTTCTGGAGGTCATAGCGCCACACGCCGTTCTCCGGGTCGTGCGCGAACGCCGCCTCGCCCTTCGGCAGGCTGCCGTCCTTCGTGACCATCACGAACTCGGCCGAGACGTAGGCGACGACGCCGGCGGCGAGCGCCGTCACGATGACCTTCGAGTCCTTCGCCGAGACGCCCTCAAGGCCCGTGCCGACGTAGGGGCGCTCCGTCGTCATGAGCGGCACGCCCTGGCGCATCATATTCGCGCCCATGAGCGCGCGGTTCGCGTCGTCGTGCTCCAGGAACGGGATGAGGCCCGCCGCGATCGAGATGACCTGCATCGGCGCGACGTCCATGTACTGGACCTCGTGCGCCGGCTTGTCGCAGAACTCCGTGCGGAACCGGCACGTCACGCGCTCCTCGGCGAACGTGCGGTCGCCCTTGAGCGGCGCATTCGCCTGCGCAATCACGAACTGCTCCTCCTCGTCGGCCGGCAGATACTCGATCTCGTCCGTCACGCGGCCGCCGACGACCTTGCGGTACGGCGTCTCGATGAAGCCGAAGCGGTTGACCTGCGCGTAGATGCCGAGGGACGAGATGAGGCCGATGTTCGGGCCTTCCGGCGTCTCGATCGGGCAGATGCGGCCGTAGTGCGACGGATGGACGTCGCGCACCTCGAAGCCCGCGCGCTCGCGGCTGAGGCCGCCCGGGCCGAGGGCCGAGAGGCGGCGCTTGTGGGCGAGGGCCGAAAGCGGGTTCGTCTGGTCCATGAACTGCGAGAGCTGGCTGCGCGCGAAGAAGTCGCCGATGACCGCGCTGAACGTCTTCGAGTTCACGAGGCGCGAGGGCACGAGCGGGCCCGCGTTCGGGTCATGCACCGTCATGCGCTCGCGGATCAGGCGCTCGGTGCGCGCGAGGCCGAGGCGGCACTGGTTCTCCAGCAACTCGCCCGTCGTGCGGACGCGGCGGTTGCCGAGGTGGTCGATGTCGTCCACGACGTCCTTGCCGACGTAGATCTTCAGGAGAAGGCGGATCGCCTCGATGACGTCGATGCCCGACTCGTGGAGCGTGCGGAGGTTCTCGTCGACCTTGCCGACGAGCCCGAGCCGCTTGTTGATCTTGTGGCGGCCGACGTAGCCGAGGTCGTAGTGCGCCAGCTCGAAGAACATGCGGTGCAGCAGCTGCCGCGCGTTCGCCGCCGTCGCGGGGTCGCCCGGCCGCATGCGCTTGTAGACCTCCTTGAGCGCGTCCTCCTCGTTGTGGATGCCCGCCTTCGCGTCCTCGCGGAGCGTCTTGATGAGCGTGCCGTTGTCGACCGAGACGTCGACGACCTCGACCGTCTCGAGCCCGGCGGCGGCGATCTGCTCCATCATCGCGGGCGTGACCGGATCGTAGCGGCGCGCGATCACGGCCTGCGAGTCGGCATCCACCAGGTCGTCCTTCATCACGAGCATGTGAAGGTCCTTGTCGGCGTACTTCTTGCCCGTCGGAAGCCGCTTGAAGTCGTAGTAGAGCTGCATGAGCTGCTCGTCGGAGCCGTAGCCGAACGCGCGCAGCAGCGTCGTCGCGTAGAACTTCCGGCGGCGGCGGCGCTGGTCCATGAAGCACCACATGACGTCGTTCGTGTCGAACATCACCTCGATCCAGTTGCCGCGGTCGGGGATGATGCGCACCGACAGGAGCGGCTGGCCGTTCGCGTGGACCTGCTTTTCGGACGAGATGCCCGGCGAGCGGTGCAGCTGCGAGACGATCACGCGCTCGGCGCCGTTGATCACGAACGCGCCGTCGGGCGTCATGATCGGCATGTCGCCCATGAACACCTCCTCCTCGCGGACGTCCTCGCCGTCCTGCAGACGGAACGTCACGCGCATCGGCCGGACGTAGCTCTCGCCGTCGAGGAGCGCCTGGAGATACCCCTTCTTCGGGGGCTCGAGCCGGTAGCTCACGAAGTCGAGCTTGTAGCGGCCGTCGTACGACGCGACCGGGAAGATCTCCTTGAAGATCGCCTGGAGGCCCTCGTCCGCACGCTCGGCCGGCGGCACGTCGGCCTGCAGGAAGTCCGCATAGGACTTCGTCTGGATGTCAATGAGGTCGGGCATCGGAGACTCCATACCCTGGAGCTTGCCGAAGATTCTGCGTTCTGCGCTCATCTTGATTAGCTTACCTTGCGTTTTGTTTGTGAAAGAAATTCGCTGAAACCGTCAGTTTCCCGCCCCGTACGCGCCTGAAGTGTGGTAAGCGGCCACTTTGTTAACTGTACGCCATGAGGCAGGGATTCGTGAAAGTATATCAAAAAGTGCCCCTTGCGCGCAAGGGGGCATTTTTGGTACAATGTGCGTCCGTTGTCCAAGGACCCTTAGCTCAGTCGGTCAGAGCGGGAGACTCATAATCTCTTGGTCGTGGGTTCAAGTCCCGCAGGGTCCACCCGCATCGCCGGCGCTTTCCATGAGACAGGGGGGGCTCTCAAAGTTTCTCTCGACGCAGGGCAGGACTTCGCGCAGTCCCGTCAGTCGACGGCGACGAGCCGCAGGTCCGCATGCCGCTCGCCGTAGTCCGAGACGACCAGCGCAAAACGCAGGTCGTGGGGCACGCCCCCCTGCGCGCGAAGTTCCTCCACGCGGTCGCCATGGTTCCACCAGACTGCGCGGAAGCGTGCGTCCGCCGTCGCCCGCTGTGCGGACGTGCCGATCGTGGCGGCGAGATGCCGCCCGTCCGCGCCGAGCGGACGCACGTCCCGGAAATACACGCCGCGCAGTCCGAAGACCGGTTCGGGGTTCCCCTCGCCGTACGGCTCGAGCCGCGTCAGCGCCTCGGCCAGCTCCAGCGTGACCTCCGTCGGCTCCAGCCAGAGGTCGGGCTCCTGGTTGCGCGGCGGCAGGGGCGAGCCCCCGGCGCGCATCCGTTCGCAGTACGCCGCGAGCATCTCGCGGAAGCGGTCGATCTGCCCGTCCTTCACGGAGAAGCCGCCGGCCGCCGCGTGCCCGCCGTAGCGCTCCAGCACCTCGTCGCACGCGACGAAGGCGTCGCGGATATTCAGCCCCTCCGGCGCGCGCGCGCTGCCGTGCCCGCCCGCGTAGACGCAGACGGGCACCGTCTCGCCGAGCCGCTCCATCACGCGCGCGGCGACGATGCCGGCGACGCCGGGGTGCCCGTCGGGCAGGTCGATGACCTGCGCCGCCGCGCCGGGGACGACCTTCGCGAGCGCGTCGTCCGTCATCTTCTGCTCGATGGCCTTGCGCTCGGTGTTGTTGAGGTCGATGCGCCGCGCGTACTCGCGCACGCGCTCGCGGTTCGTCTCCAGCACGAGGTCGAGGGCGTCCATGCCGCTCGCGAGGCGGCCCGCCGCGTTGATGCGCGGGCCGAGCATGAAGCCGAAGTCGCGCGCCGTCAGGCTGCCGCGCGCGTTCCGCGCGGCGCGGGAATGAAGCTCCTGCAGGCCAAGCGGCGCGCAGGCGCGGAAGTTCTTCAGGGCCTCGGCGACGAGGATGCGGTTCTGGCCGAGGACGGGCATGATGTCCGTCACCGTCGCGAGGCCCGCGAGGATCAGGAGCGGCCCGCAGAGCTTCGGCCCGCCGTAGAGGCCGCGCCGCTTCGCCTCGGAGACGAGCCGGTTCGCGAGGAAGAACGCGACGCCCGCGCCGCAGAGCTCCTGCAGGTGCGCGGGCGCGGCGGCCTTCGGGTCGACGACGACCTCCGCCGCCGGCAGGACCATCTCGCCGGGCGTGCCGTCCGCCGCGCGCGCGTAGGCGGGCAGGTGGTGGTCCGTCACGACGACGGACACGCCCTTCGCCTTCAGGTCGGCGACCTGCTGCACGGAGTTGATGCCGTTGTCGACCGTGACGACGAGCTCGACGCGGGGGTTCTCCTTCAGGAGGCGCGCGACGGACACGTCGCTCATGCCATAGCCCTCGGACAGCCGCTCCGGCAGGAACGGCGCGATCCGCTTCGCCGCGTCGGGCGAGGGGTCGATCGCCGCGTTCAGCGCCGCCAGCGTCTGGACGAGAATCGCCGTCGCGCACACGCCGTCGCAGTCGTAGTCGCCGAAGACGACGATGTGCCGCTTCGCGACAAGCGCCGCGAGCAGGACGTCCGCCGCGTCCGCGACGCCGGGGAGCTCCGCCGGGTCGACGAGGTCGCGCACCGAGGGATTGAGAAACCTCTCCCAGTCCGCGTCATCGATTCCGCGGGCCCGGAGAAGTCTCTTCAGGACTTCGGGAAGGTCTGCCACCAAGATCCCAGCCTCTTCCTTCCTCTTCCTTCTTGCTTCTTACTTCTTCCTTCTTACTTGACCTCAAAGCACCAGCCGTGCGTGTCCTCGACCGTGCCGTACTGGATGCCCTGCACGCGGTCGTAGAGCTTCTGGAGCGTCGGATCGACGACTTCGGGGTCGGAGACCTTGATGACCTTGTCGTTGCGCGTGATCTCCCAGACGGGCGTGATCACGACGGCCGTGCCGAGCGCGGCGACCGCCTTGAACTTCTTCAGCTCCGTGTAGGGCACGGGGCGGCACTCGACCTTGATGCCGAGATCCGTCGCGCACTGCTTGAGGGACATGTTCGTCACGGACGGCAGCACCGAGCAGCTGTCGGGCGTCACGTACACGCCGTCCTTCGTGATGCCCGCGAAGTTGGACGTCGCGAACTCCTCGATGTACTTGTGCGACTTCGCGTCGAGGTAGAGCTCGACCGGCCAGCCCTCGCGCTTCGCCTTCTCGTGCGCGTAGATGCCGGCCGCGTAGTTGCCGCCGACCTTGACGTCGCCCATGCCGTGCGGCGCGGCGCGGTCCCACTGGTCGAAGATCACCGCGCGCACCGGCTTCAGCCCGCCCTTGTAGTAGGCGCCGACCGGCATGACCATGATCATGAACGTGTACTCCTTCGCCGGGGCGACGCCGATCTGCGGGCCCGTGCCGATCAGGAGCGGACGGATGTACATCGACCCGCCCGTCCCGTACGGCGGCACGTACTCGGCGTTCTTCTTCACGATCGCCCTGCAGCATTCGACGAACGTCTCCACCGGCACCGGCGGCATGCACGTGCGCTCCGCCGTGCGGTACATGCGCTTGGCGTTCTCGTCGGGGCGGAAGATGGCGATCTTTCCGTCCTTCTGGCGGAACGCCTTGATGCCCTCGAAGCACTCCTGCCCGTAGTGGAGGCAGGCCGCGCCGATGTGCATGCTGATCCACGGCTCCTTGACGAACACAGGCCTGGACCACTTGCCGTTCTTCCAGGTCATGCGGAGGTGACAGTTGACGTCGGAGAACCCGAACCCGAGTTCGTTCCACTTGATGCCCTTCTTGGGTGCTTTCATTGTTGGCTTTTCCTTTCTGAAATTCAGCGCGTATTATATCACATCTCCGCGAAGAAGCGGTATTCGGTGCGGCTCCTGAACGTCTCGCCGGGCCGGATGCCGCTTCCAGAGGTAAAGTTGATTTCGTTGATGGTTTACCCCCTGTAAAGATTGGCTGTTGTTGAAGGATGG